>JAIRKV010000266.1 GCA_031259935.1 Prevotellaceae bacterium
GGAGAAACAAGGTTAATATTTATTTTTTTTACAGTCTTTTGTGCTTCTGTTTTGTTATTTTCTGTTTTACGGGCGTTATTACAGGAATAAATATTAATAATTAGTAAAAATAATAGTAAATATCTCAACATAATTTTGTAGTTTTGTGGCAAATTTACATCAAATATTTGAAATTATTCACCGGTGAATAAAAAATTTCGTATTTTGTGTATAAAAATTTAATGACAATGTGGACAATAACAAAAAAAATAATTCCAAATATATTAACGTCGTTCAACCTGTTATCAGGTTGTCTGGCTCTGGTATTTGTTTTCAGGCACGAATTTGAAATAGTAGCGTATTTCATGTTTTTCTCAGTATTTTTTGACTTTTGCGACGGATTATCGGCTCGCGCGCTAAAAGCCTATTCTGCTTTGGGCGTACAGCTGGATTCGCTGGCTGATATGGTAAGTTTCGGCGTTGTGCCGGCTGCAATGTTGCATCAGATACTGATTAAACTGAATCCCGATATGCTTTCCATTCCTGTTTTTGGAATACCTTTTTTCGGATTTCCGTTTATAATTGCTGTTTTTTCGGCGCTGCGTCTTGCAAAATTCAATATCGACGAACGTCAGCACAATTCGTTTTTAGGATTGCCTACGCCTGCAAATGCAATATTCACAGTAGCAACAGTACTTGCAGCAGACAAATATAACTTTATTCATGATATTTTGTATTGCAATATTTCAATAATATTAATTTGCACAGTGATGTCGATACTGCTGATTTGCGAAATACCAATGTTTGCGCTGAAAATAAATTTTAATGAAAATAATATAATACGAAAAAATATAACAAAAATAATATTTTTGGCAATATCGCTGATATTTATAATACTCTTTGGTTTTGCAGGATTAAGTTTATCGGTTATATTGTATATTGTATTATCAATAATAAAATTACTTTTTTCGAAATTCACAAAAAAACATATAATTACAAATAAAAATTAAAATGCAAATGAAAAAAATAATATTGACGCTTTTAACAGTTTTATCAGTGAGTTCGGCATTTTGCCAAAACAGAGAAAAATATGCCGAACTTGTAAATGAAGCCGACAAACTTTATGCAAACAAAGAATATTTAAAATCGGCAAATAAATTTTTGGAAGCATTTTCCGAATATGAAATTTATGCGCAAATAAGCGACAGATACAAAGCAGCCTGCTCGTGGGCGCTGGCAGGACAAACGGATTCAGCCTTTGTTCAACTTTTTCAAATTGCACATATTGAAGATTTTGCAGATTTGAGTATCGTTGATGATGTTGCCCTGTCTTCGCTTCATGCCGACGAACGATGGAATTTTATTGTTGAATTTGTTAAGCAAAATAAAGAAAAAGCAAGCAGCCTTGATGCTGTACTGTCGGCAATATTTGATTCTGTTTATCAAGAAAACCGGCAATACGATTTTGAACTTAAAGAAACGGAACAGAAATATGGTCGCAATTCAAACGAGATGAGCGAGATTGTCAAAACCATAAACGAAAAAAATGCTGCCAATCTTGTTAAAATAACAAAAATTATTGATGAAAAAGGCTGGCTTGGCACAGATATTATAGGCGAACGCGGAAGTCAGGTTTTGTTTTCGATTATACAATATGCCGATGTGAAAATACAGGAAAATTATTTGCCAATGATTAAAGAATCTGTAGCAAAAGGAAATACCGACCCGTCATATTTGGCTTTGCTTGAAGATGAAGTAGCGCTGAAACAGAGAAGACGGCAAATTTACGGAAGCCGTATAGGAATTGATATTAAAACAGGAAAAACCTATATAGCGCCTCTCGAAGACCCTGACAATGTAGATAAAAGACGAAAGGAAATCGGATTGAACAAATATCAGGATTATCTTTCTATTTTCGGAATAACATGGAATGTTGATGAATATAAAAAAGAATTACCCGAACTTGATGCCAAACACGGAATTAAATAAATACAAAAAAATAAATATAACAAATAAAATTATGAAATTCATATCCGAAATAAATGTAATGCCGCTTAAAGCGCTTTTGGATCCGCAGGGAAAAGCCGTAACAATGACGCTGCATAACAATGGCTATGCCGAAATTGATAATGTGCGCATAGGCAAACACATAACGCTTGAAATAGAAGCCGAATCGAAAGATGCAGCCGAAAAAAAAATAAAAGAAATTTGCACTAAACTTTTGCATAATCCGATTATGGAAGGCTGTCAATTTACCGTTAATGAATTGTAATCGTTATAAATCAAACATGAATAATACAAAAATGTTTATGGAAAATCAGTACAAAATAATACATCAATCGTCCATAGTTGTTGATTTGCACAACGATTATATGGAAGAACGCGTTAATCATCCCGAACATCGTTTATTTGCCAACAGTAAGCATCATACCGATGTTGCCCGACTGAAAGAAGGCGGCGTTAACGTTCAGTTTTTTGTTGTTTGGACACGTCCCGACGAATATGAAAATCATTTTGCAAGAGCCATTGAACTTATTGATATTCTTAATAATGATATTGAAGAATGTAATAGCGAAATTCAACTTGTAAAGTCTTACAGCGATATTTTATCAACAGTTGACAAGGGAAAAATTGCAGCAGTATTATGTCTTGAAGGCGGACAGTTAGTTGGCAACAATATCGACAATATAAATAAACTTTACGAATGTGGAATGCGCTATCTTACGCTTGCATGGAATTACGGAACAGAATGGTGCGGCGGAGCAAATGATGACGAAAATAAAGGTTTAACACAATTCGGAAAACAGGTTATCGACCGACTGAATGAACTCGGCGTGATGATTGACGTATCGCATGTAAATAAAAAGTCGCTTGATGATGTTTTGAACTATACCGACAAAACAGTAATTGCAACACATTCGGGTGCGTACGCCGTGAATAACAGCAAACGCAATTTACACGATGAACATATAAAAGAAATTGCACGCCGCGGCGGAGTTGCAGGTTCTGTTTTTTATCCGTATTTTTTGAATAATACCGACAAAGCCACAATAGACGATGTGATGAAACATATCAATTATATTCGCAACCTTACGGGAAATGTTGATTGTATTGCGTTAGGTTCCGATTTTGATGGAATTGATATTACTCCGGTCGGACTCGAAAATGTTTCAAAATTCCCGAATCTCACAAAAGCCCTGTTCGACAGTGGCTACAGTGCTGATGAAATAAGGAAAATACTTGGAACAAACGCTTTGCGGGTTTTCAAAAATATCTGCGGCTGACACACAATAAAACTTTTGACGACCGGCTGTTTGCCGAAAATTATTTTAAATAGTC
>JAIRKV010000273.1 GCA_031259935.1 Prevotellaceae bacterium
AATAAGGTTTTTTCTTATTTTCTATCAAACAGTAGTGAAAAAATTTAGAAAAATGCAAAATTTTGATTAAATGTAACACAAAAGGCATAATTTGTAAACATCGTGATGCAGGCACTTAATTTCGGCTGATAACAGCCGTCGCTTTATTGATTTCCAAAATATCTTTGCACTGTTTGTACTTAAACCGATAAAATTCATTATTTTTGTAAAATGAAACGATATTTTTTGAAATATATTTTGTCGCTCGCTTTAATGATAATCGGTAGTGAAATCTTTTGCCAAACCGATTCTTTAGACATTTTGGTAGGCGCAACAGGCAAAGAGGAAAAAACAAAAACCGATACTTTACTTACATATATTTTCGACGACTGGCACAAAAATATTCTTAATTTTTCGTGGATACACAATCCGTATTTTAATACGGTGGAACGTATTCCCATCAACGATACTTTGCCTGATGATGTGCGAATAGAATATCCGTTTTTCAAAACTTCGACAGGCGCATCTTTTCTTGGAGCGGCGGGAAGCGCAGCCGTTTCTCACAACTTTTTTCAACGCAAAAGCAATGAATATTTCAAGTTTTTCGAACCTTACGATGTGTACGCTTTCAATCCCGAAAATACGCCCTTTTATAATACCAAACGACCATTTACCGTTTTGTCGTATCAAACATCGGGAAGCAAACTTACCGAAGAATCGAATATCAGAATATTGCACACGCAAAATATCAAGCCGGAACTGAACTTCGGACTGCTTTATCAACGCTATGGCACAAGAGGACAATACGCAAACGAAGCAACCGACAATAAAGCATTTTCACTGTTTGCCGATTATACGGGAAAACGCTACGTGGCTCATGCTGCTTATACTTTCAACAATATTTCGAACAGAGAAAACGGCGGAATAAAAAACGACGGAGATATTACCGATACCGTTATTACTTCCGAAGATATTGCAGTAAACCTTTTAAATGCCCGCAACACATTGCAAAAACATACACTTTTTCTTACTCATTCTCTGGGTATTCCTCTTGATTTTTTCAAAAAAAACAAAACCGAAAACGCCGAAACAAAAACAGGCGAAGGAACATTGATATATTTAGGCAATTCGCTTGAATACACAACTTTCAAACGCATATATTCGGATGCAATCGGCGAAAACGAAGATTACTATCAAAATTGGTATTACAATGCAGCCCGCTCGCGCGACTCGTCGGGTACATCGTTTTTTGATGCTAAAATTTTTGCCCGACTTCAGCCCTGGGCTTCGGATGCAATAATTTCTGCAATTGCAGGCGGATTAGCCTATCGCAATCAAAAATATTATGCATTCAACCCCGAACAGTATCTTACAAACGCAAATACGGATTCGGAAAATAATTTGTATTTTTATGCAAATGCCGCCGGAAAATTTAACAAATATTTTGAATGGAACGGCTATACGCGATATTTTATAACAGGTAAAACAAATTTTACAGTAGATGGCAATATTCGCATTTCGTTATATCCCGTTACAAACGGAATACATTTTAAAGGAAGATTTTTATTTCAATATTACGAGGCTAATTTCTTTGAAAAAAATTATTATTCGAACCATTTGATATGGAATAATGACTTTGCAACAACAACACGCACACAAATTGAAGGCACGGTTTCGATTCCCGACTGGGATTTGGAATTGGGAATGAAGCAGGCGCTGATACAAAACTATATTTACAGCGACACTTCGGCTTTGCTGCATCAATATGCAGATAATTTGAGCGTTACATCGTTTTTTTTAAGAAAAAATTTTAAACTCGGATTATTCCGTTTCGACAACGAAATATTGATGCAGGTTTCGAGCAATGAACAAATCATTCCCCTGCCCGAAATAAGCGCACATGCAAGCTGGTATTTGCAGGCGCCTCTGGTAAAATCGGTGCTTACCGCACAGATAGGACTGGACGTTCGTTATAATACAAGTTATTATGCTTATGCATACAATCCCGCTCTGGGTGATTTTCATGTTCAGGCAGAGAAAAAAACAGGGAATTTTCCTTATGTTGAAGCATTTGCAAATTTCAAATGGAAACGTACCGTGATTTTCGTGAAAATGGCAAATGTATTGAAAGACTCATGCGGCTCCGAATACTTTTCGGCTTTGCACTATCCGCGAAACAACACAATGTTGCTTCGACTTGGCATAACCTGGCACTTTTTTAATTAAAAAACATACTTTGAAACCTGATAAAACCTTTAAAACCAGCCTGATTCGGCGACATAAAACCAAAATCATTTTGTTTGTCGTTTGTTTGATATTATTTTATCCGAAGAAAATTGCCGACAATCAAACTCTTTTTTATTTTGTAAAAAACGATTGCCTTACCGTTGCGCTCGGAACAAATAATAATGCATATTTTTTGAAAAACGGTCAAGTGGAAGGTTATCAATTTGAACTGATACAGAAATATTGCCATGCAATAAACCGCAAACCTGTTTTTATACTTGAAGAAGATATGAACAAACGGTTAAATTTGCTTTTTTCAAATAATGTTGATATCGTCGTGTGCGATACAAAAACAGACAGTATCTTACAGATTAAAACTATTAATTCTGTTTGTATTGATGAAAATTTTTCACAGGCATGTTGGCTTGTTAATGAAAAAAATAACGGATTGGCACGAAATTTAAATACATGGTTAAACGCATATATTGAAACAAAAGAGTATAAACTTTCGGCGGCAAAATATAACCTTGCCCGAAGAGTGAACAGGCGTCAAACATATATTTCAAAATACGATGATTTGATAAAAAAATACAGCGCCGAAATTGCTTGGGACTGGCGATTGATTGCTGCGCTTATATGTCAGGAATCGCAGTTTACGCCCGATGCCAGATCGCGCAAGGATGCAGCGGGATTGATGCAAATACGCCGACAAACGGCAAAATTTCTCGGATTCGACAGCATAACCGGCAATGAAGAAAATATTGCCGCAGGAATAAAATTAATTAAATTTCTGGAAAATTATTTTGCCAAAGATTCGACCATAACCGAAGCAGAACGCATAAAATTTGTGCTTGCCGCCTATAATTCGGGACATGCTAAAATTGATGGATTCAGAAAAAACACCGAACAGAAAGGACGGAATCCGGACATTTGGAACGATGTTGAAAATACAAATAAAAAAGAAAACAGCGACAAAAATTCACCGTCGCCACAAAAACATTTTTTAAGCAAAGAAACAGTTTCGTTTGTACGCGAAATCCTCGAACGCTACGAACATTATAAAAATTTTTTTCCATAATAAAACAGTCGCTCCTTAAAAAGCGCTGAAATCATTTGTTATAAATGCGAATGACGTTTAAATGTTTAAATATTTAAAAAATTTAAAGATTGAAGACAAAACAGAAATAGAACGTTTTTGTGAAGAATGAAATGACAAAGCAACCCGGAAATAATGAAAAACAAAAGAACAATAAAGTAATAAGGTTGGTGGGTGTGTGTTATGTTTTGCTACTAAGGTTGTTTTGTTTTTGAAATAAGGTGGAAATAAGGTTTTTTGTTTTGGCGTTTCATTTTTTGTAATGACGTTTTTCTTTGCCACAAGTCGGCAATCGAAGCGACTTTGGGGATTTTAAATTTTTAAATATTTAAATCTTTAAATTATTAAATGTCAAATGTTTTTTTATTTTGCACAATTCTCCGGATAACCGATATTAATAAATTTTACGGTTATTGATGTTAATTTATCAATATTTTTATTATTTATATTATCTTTGTGCATTGTTTAATATTATAATAAATGAAAATCATAATTGCAGGAGCAGGAGAAGTCGGTCTTTATCTGGCACAGTTATTTACAAGCGCATATCATGATGTTACCATAATTGATTCGAAGGAAGAACGATTGCGCAAAGTCGAGTCTGTTGCCGATGCACTTACCATTGACGGACTGCCTACGTCCATATCGGTTTTGAACGAAGCAAACATCAGGCGAGCCGATTTGTTTATTGCAGTAAATCCTGCCGAAGATCAGGACATGAATATTACCTGCGCCCTGCTGGCAAAAACTTTGGGCGCAAAACGCGTAATAGCGCGAATCAACAATAATGAATATCTTTTTCCGTACAACAAGGAAATTTTTTTGAATCTCGGAATAGATTATCTTATTTATCCCGAACGCATTGCGTCCAACGAAATTATTAAGTTGCTGCGCCGGACGGGAACATCCGAATACATTGATTTTTCGGGAGGCAAGTTGCAGCTGATAGTTGCAAAACTTGAAGAAGGAGCGCCTTTGACTGATAAAACGGCAGAATTTTTGAAATCGGAAAACAGCAACATTCAAGGCAAAATTATTGCAATTACGCGCAACGGAAAGACATCAATAATAAACGAAACCAATGAATTTCAGATTGGCGATACTGTTTATTTTATTGCCGAGAGCGAACATGCGGACGATATTTTACGCATTTGCGGAAAAATAAATATTAACGTTCGCAATTTAATGATACTTGGCGGAAGCCGCATCGGAACACGCGTTGCACGCGAACTTGAAGACAGAACAAATATAAAAATTATTGAAAACGATATGGAAAAATGCGAAAAACTTGCCGAAAACCTTCCAAAATCATTGGTTATAAGCGGAGATGGGCGAAGCATGGATTTGCTTGTTGAAGAAGAAGTGAAAAACATGGATGCCTTTGTTGCCGTTACGGGAAGTTCGGAAATAAATATTCTGGCATGCATGTCGGCAAAGCGTTTGGGTGTAAAAAAAACGATTGCCGAAGTCGAAAATATCGATTATATAAAATTTGCCGAAGATTTGGGAATAGATACCGTAATCAATAAAAAAATTATTGCGGCAAGTAAAATTTTCCGATTTACAATAGAATCAGACGTTCAAACGGTAAAATATTTACCCGGATCGGACGCTAAAATTCTCGAATTTATTGTAAAACCGGGAAGCACGGCAACCAAAAAGAAAATAGGCGAACTCAATTTTAACGATGCCGCAATATGTGGAATAATTCGCGGAGATACAAGCATTATTGCAGCAGATGAGATTGAAATAAAACCGTACGACAGAGTAATACTGTTTACGTTTTCGCCGGCAATATCGCAAATAAGCAAATATTTCGGATAAAATATGGAAATTTTCATTTATAAAAATATTAAAATAATTCAAAGTATTATGAAACAAAAATTCAAATTAATTGCAATACTGATAACAGCAGTTGCAATAACTTCGTGCAACACGAAGAAAGATTATGAAACGGTAAAAGGCGATCCTGTAAAGGCGCGTATTTACACGTTGGACAACGGTTTGAAAGTGTATATGGCTGTGAACAAAGAACTGCCGAGAATTCAAACTTACATTGCAGTTAGAGCAGGCGCAAAAAACGACCCTGCCGAAACTACCGGACTGGCTCATTATTTTGAGCATTTGATGTTCAAGGGAACCAAAGATTTCGGAACAACAAATTATGAAGCCGAAAAGCCGCTACTCGATGAAATCGAAAATCTGTTTGAAACATATCGCAAAACGACAGATGACGCCGAACGCAAAGCGCTTTACGCAAAAATTGACAGCATAAGTTACGAAGCATCAAAAATTGCAATTCCAAACGAATACGACAAACTAATGTCGGCAATAGGAGCAAACGGAACAAATGCTTATACAAGTTACGATGTTACATGCTATACCGAAGATATTCCGAGTAACCAGATTGAAAATTGGGCAAAAATTCAAGCCGACAGATTTGCAAACGTCGTTATTCGCGGATTTCATACCGAGCTGGAAACTGTTTACGAAGAATACAACATTTCGCTGACAAGCGATTCCCGCAAAGTTTATCAAAATCTGCTTGCAGGGCTGTATCCGAATCATCCTTATGGGACGCAAACCGTGCTGGGAACTCAGGAACAGCTGAAAAATCCATCGATAATAAATATTAAAAACTTTTACACTCAGTGGTATGTTCCGAACAATATGGCAATATGTCTTTCGGGAGATTTCGATCCTGACGAAACGATTAATATTATAAAAAAATATTTCGGCGAATTTAAACCCAACGACAATCTTCCAAAACTCGAAATCACGCCCGAAGAACCTGTTACTGCGCCTGTTGTAAAAAATGTAACCGGACTTGAAGCGGAAAGAGTTGCTCTGGCTTGGCGACTTGGCGGAGCAAACAGCGCCGATGCCGATTTGGCAAATATAACATCAAGCATTTTATACAACGGAAAGGCTGGTTTGATTGATATTGACCTTATGCAGCAGCAAAAAGTTTTAAACGCTTATGCCTATGAAACAATGCTTAGCGACTACGGAATGTTGCTGATGCAGGCAACTCCAAAAGAAGGACAAACGCTTGACGAAGCAAAAGATTTGCTGTTAAACGAACTGGCAAAACTTCGCAACGGCAATTTTGACGATTCTTTATTGAAAGCAAGCATCGATAATTACAGATTGCAACTCATACAATATCTTGATTCGAATTATGGTCGTGCGGATGCTTTTGTTGACGCATTTATAAATGACATAGAATGGGAAAAACAGGTTAATCTTATTAAACGTTTGGAAAAAATAACAAAAGAAGATATTGTGAAATTTGCAAACGAAAAATTCGGCGACAATAATTATGTTGTTGTTTACAAACATCAGGGGCAGGATGCCGATCAAAAGAAAATAGACAAACCGCAAATTACGCCAATCTCTACAAATCGCGATGAAGCAAGCGATTTTCTGAAAGAAATACAAAATTCACAGGTGAAGGCTATCGAACCCGTTTTCGTTGATTTCAATAAAGATATGGAAAAAACTGTGGCAAAATCAAATATTCCCGTACTTTACAAAAAAAATGAAACCACAGAACTGTTCAGTCTGGAATATGTTTTTGAACTTGGCTCCAACAGTGATGCAACCATAGGAACGGCATTCAGATATCTTGATTATCTCGGAACAGGCAACAAATCGCCCGAAGAAATTAAAAAAGAATTTTACAACATAGCATGTTCATTCAGCGCAAGCGTACAGGCAGAAAGATGTTACCTGGAAATAAGCGGATTGAGCGAAAATATGCCCAGAGCAATGGAACTCATGGAAGAACTTGTAAGCGACGCCCAGCCGAATGATGAAATTCTTGAAAATCTGAAATTTGACATACAAAAATCACGAAAAAATTCAAAATTGAATCAAAGTTCAAATTTCTCGGCGCTTCGGCGATATTTGATTTACGGACACGATTATATAAAAAACACAACCTTGTCGAACGATGCTCTGAATGTGCTTAAATCTGACGATTTACTTGCAAAAATCAAAAATTTGACAGACAAAGAACATTCGGTGTTATATTACGGACCGCTGACAAGCAAAAACGTTGTTGATTTAATAAACAAATATCACAAAACTCCCGAACAGCTTGTTCCCATTACCGAAAAACCGGAATTAAAATATGCTGAAACTCCCGAAAATCAAGTTTTTATCGCCGAATATGATGCAAAAAATACATATTACGTACAATATTCAAACCGCAACGATAAATTTGACGTAGCAAACGATGCAAACGTTGCCTTATACAACGAATATTTCGGCGGCGGCATGAATTCCATTGTATTTCAGGAAATGCGCGAAGCACGCAGTTTGGCGTATTCGGCAAGCGCATTTTTGTCGGAACCGAACAAGGCAGACAAACCTTATACTTTTTCTGCTATCATCATATCGCAGAACGACAAAGTATCGACGGCAATCGACGCTTTTGCCGAAATTATAAACAATATGCCCGAAAGCGAAACAGCGTTTAATATTGCAAAAAAAGCGCTTATCGCACGATTAAGCACGGAACGTATAATAAAAGACGATGTGCTTTGGTCGTACATGGATGCAACAGATATGGGCGTTGATTACGACAGAAACAAACTGCTGTACGAAAACGTTCAAAACATGACGCTTGCAGATGTTAAGGCATTTCAGGAAAAATGGATAAAAGGACGCACGTATTTTTACGGAATACTGTCTAATTCAAAAGAATTGGATATGAACAAAATAAGGAAGATAGGAAAAGTTAAGTTTTTGAAACAGGAAGAAATATTCGGATATTGAAAATAACGAAACCCTGAACGTCATTGCGAGGCGCGAAGCAACGAAGCAGCCGAAACGCAGCGAAGTTAATCCATATTCTTTATTTTTCATTCTCCTGTTTTCCGGATTACTTCCTGCTTCGGGCTGACGTTTTCGCAGTTTGCAATGACGTTCTTTTTTATTTTCTGTCCTTGCATAACAAAAATCATGCGGACAACCACAGAGAATCGGCAGTTTAACAAATTGCCGTTGAAAATAATGTATAACAAAAAACAGCAAAATAAAATGAAAAGTAACTATCCTTTTTTAACTCTCCTGTTCGATTTGGACGGAGTAATAATCGACTCGGAACCGCAATACGACAGGTTTTGGAACAGTCAGGGCGAATCGCACGGTCACGGACATAATTTTGCAGGCAAAGTAAAAGGATTGACGATGTCGCAAATAATGAGCAAATTTTTTTATCAATTTTCGACAGATGAACAGAATAAAATTATAGACGAATGTGTAAAATTTGAAACGGCGATGGAATGTCCGCTGATTGCAGGCGCTGAAGTTTTTATAAAAAACCTTAAATTGCAGGGCGTGAAAACGGGACTTGTAACAAGTTCGGACGATATAAAACTGGAACGTATTATGGAAAAGTTTGACATGCGTTCGTGGTTCGATACTGTTGTTACCGCCAATCGCGTAACACGTTCCAAACCCGACCCGCAAGGCTATCTGCTGGCAGCCGAAGATTTGAAATCGGATATAAAAGACTGCATGGTTTTTGAAGATTCGTTTGCAGGAATAGAAGCCGGACGAAATGCCGAAATGAAAGTTGTAGCGCTTGCCACAACCAATTCGCGCCGAGCAATACAAGCCACAGGCAATGCCGATTTGATAATCGACAACTTTGTAAATTTTGATTACAATGATTGTTTGAGGCTGTACAATAAGTATTTAAAGATTTAAAAATTTAAAGCACGTCATTGCGAGGAGCGCAGCGACGAAGCAATCCAGAAAGAACACAAAGCACAAATCTGTATTGCTTCACTGCTTCGCAGTTCGCAAAGAACTGTGTTAATATGCAAATTTTTGATGAAAAAAGTTATCAACATATACGCTTTTATTCATAATGATACTGAACGCCTGTTTGAGCAATTTGTTTGCTACGGCTATCAATGCCA
>JAIRKV010000289.1 GCA_031259935.1 Prevotellaceae bacterium
TGGTACAGAAACGGCGCTGTTGTGCCTTTCGAAAATCCGGGCTGCTGGTACACGATTACGCTTCCGTTCAGCGACAGCGATGATTATTCGGGCAAAACTTTTGCCGATGTCGTTGCTTCAATGACATCAGCTCAATATAAACAATCGGGACCATGGTTTCACAATATCGGAATTCCAGATGTATTTGAACCGCTTGATACTAATGTAAAAGTTTATTTTGACAATTTGCGGGTAGTGCCGTTAGACACGCCTGTTTACGACGAATTTGGGGATGAATAAAACAGTTTGTAAAATTTAAAATATAATATTATAATGAAACATTTAAAATTAATTTTACCTGCAATATTGCTTGTCGGAAGTTTGTTTTCGTGTGATGAAAGCGACGAATTTAAATACGATGATGGCAGAACTCCATTAACCGATATAAGAGATATACCGCTTTCGGCTAATGAAAAACTTGGATTATATGAAAATCTGCTGGAATATGTTCCCGCAGGAATATTGCTGGGTTGCGGTATTGATATGGTTGATGGTTATATGAATAACGAAACATATCGAAATTTGACAAATGCAAATTTTAATGCAGTTACTGCAGGCTATCACATGAAACATGGCGCTATTGTAAACAATACGGGCGCATTGAATTTTCAGGCGGTTGATAACTTTATCAACACTTTGCCTGCAAATATTGATTTGTTCGGACACACTTTGGTCTGGCATCAAAACCAGAACAAAACTTATCTCAACAGGCTTATTGCTCCTGAAGTAATTGCAGCTCCGGGTAAAAATTTGCTGGATTTGAGCGCTTTGGAAGATGAAACATTTACTGGTTGGGGCAGAAATAATGCCGCAGGAATAATTGTTGCAACAGGAGAAGGACGTAGCGGCGGCGATGCTGTACGTTTTGAAGTAACCGCAGACGGCAACGAATGGGACACTCAACTTATTTCTCCCGAAATTCCCGCTGTAAATGAACATACTTACGAACTTTCATTTTGGATTAAATCAGAAGCGCCCGGACAGGGCAGAGTTTCCTTTGCAGGAATGGAAAACAACTATCCATGGGTAAATGGCGCCAAATTCTTCGATACTGATGGAACATGGCAAGAAATCATTTACCCTGATATGAAAGCAACTGACGATGTAATAAAAATATCTTTCGATTTGGGAACAACAGCAGGTATATATTATATTGATATTAGTTCAATAAGTGTAATAGATAAAGATGCCGAACCTGTTTTTGTGAATTTTATTTCAAACGGCACATTAGATGACAATTTAGATGGCTGGGCTAAATGGAACGGCGCAGATAACTGCATGACACAGGCAGCGGAAGTCGATTCATACGAAGGAACAGGAGCGTTACAGGTAGTAAACCTTGCAGACGGCAATGAATGGGATACTCAAATACATGCCGATTTTACATCAATATTAGAAGATGGTAAAAATTATGAAGTTTCGTTTATGATTAAATCGGATGTGGATGCCACCATGCGTTGCTCAACAACAGGCGGAACAAGCCATTATCAAGGTACGCAAAGCACAGGCGCTTCATGGACTAAAATTACATGGGAATTTGTCGGTAACGGCGAAGAAACAGGATTGAATTTTGATCTTGGAAAAGTTGCAGCAACATATTATATTGATAATATAATAGTAAAAGAAATTATTGATGGTGGAGGAGGAACGGTTATTATTGTTAAAACATGGGAAGAAAAAACTCAGATCATTGACGATGCAATGCGCAACTGGATTACCGAAATGATAAATCACTGCAAAGGTCGCGTACACGACTGGGATGTTGTGAACGAACCGATGACCGAAGGCGGAAACGTACGTCCGGGACAGGAAACAACCGACGCTGCCGATGAATTTTACTGGCAGTATTATTTAGGCGACGATTATGCCGTAAAAGCATTCCGGTATGCACGCGCAGCATGTAATCCGGGCGATAAACTGTTCATCAACGACTATAATCTCGAAACGAACAATTCAAAACTCGAAGGAATTATAAATTATGTAAATTATATCGAACAGCAGGGTCAAACAGTTGATGGCATCGGTACACAGACTCATGCATACATACGAAATGCAGATGCCGCCACAATTGCCGAAATGAAAGCAGGAATCGACAACATGTTCCGGAAATTAGCCGCTACGGGCAAACTTGTAAAAGTATCGGAACTTGACATACGCGTAGGCTCTACAACGCCAAGCCCCGACTTGCTGGAACTCCAAGCCGAAATGTATCGTTATGTTATCGAATCATATCTGACAAACATACCGCAGGCACAGCAGTACGGAATAACGCTGTGGGGCATAGGAGATGGAAACAACGGTTCGTGGCTTGAAGATGATGCGCCTTGCATTTGGGATAAAAACTACAATCGCAAACTTGCATACATGGGTGTTGCCAACGGATTGGCAGGATACGATGTAAGCGCCGAATGGGATTATGGTTATATGGTTGATACACAAAATTAAATTAATACGGAATTGTTAATCCATAAATTGATTGATTATTTTATTTGAAAAAGGTTGTCGCATTTTGACAACCTTTTTCTTTTTATGTGAAGTAACGAAACATTTGCAAAAACGCTCAATCAATCCGATTTGTCGAAAAAAATTGATTTTTTGTTCTTTTAAAGCCTCGTTCGACTCTTTTATAACCGATTTGGCAAGCAAAAATCGTTCAAATCTCTCTTATACCTTGCCCTGCAAGTCATCCGAAGCCTCATTGCAAACTGCATGTGAAACCAAGCTGATAAACCCGCAAGTTGGCTGCTTCGCACTGCGCAATGACGAACCAGGCAGGATTTTAGCGTTAATAGATTGATTTGTCGATTATTCCAGCGGAATATCGTTACTTACAATTTTGTGCAGTTCCTCAACACCTTTTTCATTAATGTCGAATGTCTGTTTTTTATTATCCGGGAAATAAACTTCAATTCTGTTATCATCCAGAAAACGCAGGATTTCCTGATCGTAATTATCATTTTTTATGCGCCACGACTTTTTAATTCTGTCGTACGAAAGTTCGGCATATACATTTTGATTATCTGTTTGTTCGATACGCAGCGAATTACGTTTTTTTGTAATGGTATAGTGAATACCATTGTGTTCAATTTCTTTCGTATCGCCGTTTTTCAAAGAAAGCGCTTCTCCGTTTTCCCAAAATTCAACCGAATTGAGAACGAGAAAATCCGCCAGATAGCAAACTTCGTAAATAGGAATAATATGAAAAGCAAGGAATACCACTTCGTTTGCAAATTTACTTCCTACATCTTTATTCCAGTCGAGAAGCTGGTTTGTCAACTTAAATGAGCCTATGCATGAACTCATTACAAAAACGACAAAACATGTTGCCGTTAAGATTTTTATTTTTTTCATAATTCATTTATTAAATTTTATTACTTTTGTAAATACAAAGATGCAAAAATATTATCGAAGTCAAAATTAAATTAATTCTATTTAACATTAAATTTATAATATAAAACTGATATTACTGTTGAAAATTTGGCACGATAATTGCTTGTGTAACAATATTATTTATAATGATTAATAAAAAATTAAAGTATGAAAAAAGTAATAATAACAAGTCTGATATTTATTTCAGCTGTTTGTGCAGGCAAGGCTCAATCGTACGAAGCAACCGTTGAGATGAGTAAAATCGGTTATCAAAATGCAGTGTGCATTGATTTACCTTATACAGTAGATGAAATTAAGGCAACGCTTGAAAAACGTTTTGCGGCAAGCGGTTTGAAAGGCAAAAGCGCTTCCAAAGGTTTTACCGAATACAGAAACATAAAATTTTCGGAATTTGGCAGCGAAACGATGACGATTTACACAAAAGTTGATAAAAATAAAGTAAACAAAAGCGAATCGAAAGTTTATATACTTGTTTCGCTGGAAGAAGGTCGATTTTGCACATCGGCAACTTGCGAAAATCTAATAAGTAAGGTAAAACAATTTGAAAATAATCTGACGCCTTACGTTGAATTGCATGTTACATCTGTTAATCTTGATAAAAATGCGGAAGATTTGAAAAAAGCGGAAAAGGAGTTGCGCAATTTACAGGATGATTCGGTATCGTTGCAAAAAGACAAAGAAAAAATTTTAAAGAAAATAGAAGAAAATACATTGAAAATTCAGAATAAACAAAAAGAAGTTGAAATGAAACGGCAAATTACAAATGAAACTCTATTGGATAAAGCCAAACAGGAATCAAACCTTCCAAAATAAATACAACACAAAATAACTTGGACAGTTGGCGAATATTTCTTCGTCAACTGTTTTTTTTGAAATAACCGCTCCTTAAAAAGCACTGAAATCATTTATTATAAATAAGTTATCAATGCAAATTATCGAATAAAAATACCGTGTTTTACATACACACAAGCTAAAAATCGACAAAACTGGAACAGGTTTTTTCTTCTTTGTGTTCGTCATTGCTTCGTCGCTGCGCTCCTCGCAAAGAACTGTGTTAATATGCAAATTTTTGATGAAAAAAGTTATCAACATATACGCTTTTATTCATAATAATACTGAACGCCTGTTTGAGCAATTTGTTTGCTACGGCTATCAATGCCGGCTTTTTAGATTTGCCCTGCTGCACTAATCTGTCATAAAGATCGCGGCATGCTCTGTTGTGTTTTTTTGCCGACAGGGCGCATAAATAAAACATTTTTCTGACCATCGCCATGCCCATTTTACAGATTCGGGCTTTGCCCTTCACGCTCGTTCCCGACTCGTAGATACGGGGACAGAGCCCGAAATAACTGCTAATCTGTTTTGCCGAATCAAAATTTTTCATTCCCTGAGTGAAAACTATCAACACTATTGCCGTTTTTTTCCCTATGCCCGGAATGGTTTT
>JAIRKV010000047.1 GCA_031259935.1 Prevotellaceae bacterium
TTTGTCAATCGCTGATATATCCGAATTTTTTCAGTTGCTGTTCGCTGTTGCGCCAGTCGGGGTCAACTTTTACAAATAATTTCAAAAATACTTTTTTGTCGAAAAACTTTTCCATATCCATGCGGGCTGCCGTACCTGCGCGTTTCAGTGATTTTCCGCCCTGTCCTATAATTATTCCTTTTTGCGACTCGCGTGCAACGTATATTACAGCTTCGACAGTGTACATGTTTTTTTCTTCGATAAAGTTTTCTATGCCGACTTCAACGCAGTATGGAACTTCTTTTTGATAGCACAGTAATATTTTTTCGCGGATAATTTCGGAAGCAAAAAAGCGTAAATTTTTATCTGTCAGTTCATCTTTCGAGTAATAGGCAGCGCCTTCGGGAATCAATTCCAGAATTTTTGAAAATATGTTGTCGAGATTAAATTTTTCTAACGCCGATGCGGGATATATAAGCGCTTTGGGTAAAAGTTTTTGCCATTGTTCGACCATGCTGTTCAGGATTTGCTGATTTGTCAGGTCAATTTTATTTATAACCAGAATTATCGGAATTTCGATATTGTTGAGTCTTTCGATGTATTCGATATTTTTATCCGATTTTTCTATAACATCCGTAACGTAAATGATTACATCGGCATCGCCTATTGCGGTATTCACAAATTTCATCATCGATGATTGCAGCCTGTATTTGGGTTTTATAATTCCGGGCGTATCGGAATAAACTATTTGAAAATCGTCGCCACTTACGATGCCTGAAATACGGTGCCGCGTAGTTTGCGATTTGGCTGTAATTATCGACAGGTTTTCGCCGACAAGTGCGTTCATTAATGTTGATTTTCCTACATTCGGGTTTCCTATTATATTTACAAAACCCGAGCGGTGCGGTTTATTTGCTGGTTGTAAATCGGCAGTCATTTTTTTATTTGTTTCGTAATCATATCCGTCATTCATAGGCGCCCATTTTCAAAGCGATTATTTCCTGTTCGGTAAGGAAACGGCATTCACCGCGGCGCAGTTTCGATTTGGTCAGTCCGGCAAAATATACTCTGTCGAGTTTGGTAATCCTGTAGCCAAGATGTTCAAACATTCTGCGAACAATTCTGTTTCTTCCCGAATGTATTTCAACGCCTATTTTGCGTTTGTCATTATCGTCGGCATATGCAATGTCATCAAAAAAGGCAATTCCATCGTCAAGTTGAATTCCGTCGACAAGCCGCGTCATATCTTTCTTTGTGAGATTTTTGTCCAGTCCTGCGGCATATATTTTTTTCTTTCCGTAACTCGGATGAGTCAGGACTTTTGTCAAATCGCCATCATTTGTAAAAAGCAAAACGCCTGTTGTATTTTTGTCCAGTCTGCCGACAGGATAAATGCGTTCGCTGCAATAATTGCGTACAATCGTCATTACGGTTTTGTCGGCATGAGGATCTTCTACCGTTGTAACAAAGCCTTTGGGTTTATTCATCACCAGATACACCTTTTTTTCACCGTGCAGCCTTTCGCCGTTAAACATCACTTCATCCGTTGATGAAATTTTAACGCCCAGCTCGGTTATAATCACTCCGTTCACCGAAACAAGTCCGGTTTTTATAAATGTATCGGCTTCACGCCTCGAACAGATTCCCGAATTTGCAATAAATTTGTTTAAGCGTACTTTACTGTCATCAACGATATCTGCCGTCTGCTCGCTTTTTGCCTTTTTGTCTTTTAATTGACGCCGTAACCGGCTGTCAACAGGTTCGGATACGCGAACATAATTCTTATTCTGCAGTTTGTTTTCATCCGAAAATCTGTTTTTTGAAGCATATTCATCATTTTGTCTGTAAGTTCTTTTCGGGCGTTCGTCGGCTGCGCCGAATCTGCGTTTTTTGGATGCCGTTTCATCATCGGCGTTTCTGCCGTATCTTCTGTCTTCATTCCGTTTGTAAGTTCTTTTCGGGCGTTCGTCGGCTGTGCCGAATCTGCGTTTTTTGGATGCCGTTTCGTCATCGGCATTTCTGCCGTATCTTTTGTCTTCATTCGATTTTTTTCTCGAATAAGATTTAGATGTTTTATCTTTTGATTTGAAAGTTTGTCGCGAAACATTTTTTTTAGTGTTTCCTGCTGACTTTTTGTATGCCATTGTTTATTAATTTTGCGCAAAGATAGCATGAAATTTACTAATTACGCACAAACGGATAAAAATGTCTGACAAAATAATGATTTAAAGATTTAATAATTTAAAGATTTAAAGAATATTATAGAGATAAAAAAGAGAAGCAGCACGTCATTGCGAGGGCGTCAGCCCGAAGCAATCCAGAAGATTATTTTTCATTTTTTCTCTGTTCTTTTTTCTGGATTGCTTCGCTTCGCTCGCAAAGAACTGTGTTAATATGCAAATTTTTGATGAAAAAAGTTATCAACATATACGCTTTTATTCATAATAATGCTGAACGCCTGCTTGAGCAATTTGTTTGCTACGGCTATCAATGCCAGCTTTTTAGATTTGCCCTGCAGTACTAATCTGTCATAAAGTTCGCGACATGCCCTGTTATGTTTTTTTGCCGACAGGGCGCATAAATAAAACATTTTTCTGACCATCGCCATGCCCATTTTACAGATTCGGGCTTTGCCTTTG
>JAIRKV010000108.1 GCA_031259935.1 Prevotellaceae bacterium
CATGCTTTTTCTCCTTCTATCAATTTATTATCACAATCAATTTCAAAACATGCACTATTATTTTTTATTATAATATCAATTTTTTTACCTTCTTTGGCGCTATGAAAAAACAATGTCAACATATTATTTTCAAAACTGTATCCATAATTTAATGGTATAATATACGGTTTATTATTTTCCGACAAACCAAGCCTGCAAACTTTGCATTGGTCTATAATGTTTATTTTATCCTCAATGTTCGTAATTTCTTTGTCTTTCCGTCTCATATCGTTTTCTTTTTTCTTTTTTTATATCAATATTTTTATAAAATCATTTTCATTGAATAACGATACAATTTTTGCCGTTTGCTGCGTACGCTTTTCCTTTTCATTCCTTAAATCATAAATCATAAAAATCATTTTAATCACAAAAATCAAAGTTCAGACAATTTGTTTTACGGATAAAACAAAATTATTACTGCCTGAAGAATTTTTAGAAACTGTTTAAATTCAACAAATTTACATATAAATAACTAACAATCAGATTATTGGTTGGAAATTATTTTGTAAATTACAGTTATTAATAATATAAAATCATGAAATAAGGAACAAAATAAATTATCCAACCAATCTGATTGAAGAACAGTACAAAGTTATTGAAAATATTTTAAAACTTCAAAAACCTGAAAGAAAACATTCGTTTACAGCAATGATTTATCTCGTTTTTATTACGCTGATTTTCAATAAAAATAAATTTTTAATGAAATTTAAACAGTTTTCGAATCATAAGTTCAGCAAAAAGTTTAAATCGGCATTGGGCATTATTTCTTTCGGTTCGCTGCCGTATTTGAACAGTCGCAGATTGCGGTTTCCTATAAGCGAAATTTTATTGTTTTCAATCAAAAGCATACAGCCTTCTCGCAATCCTGCAACATACATTCCGGGATTTACCCTAAGATATTCCATAATTCGCTGTTCGCGGGTTTCGCCTGCATGTCCGTCGGGATGCGCATCAAGATAATGCGGATTGATTTGAAACGGAATCAAATTCAGCGTTTTAAACGTGCGCGGCTGAACTATTGGCATGTCGTTTGTTGTACACATTGAAGGGCAGGCAACGTTTGAACCTGCGCTCCAGCCTGTATATGGCGTGTCTTTAAATACTTTGGTGCGAATGGCGCTAATCAGTCGATGCTGTTGCATTAGTTTTACCAAATGAAATGTATTGCCTCCGCCAACAACTATCGCCTGCGATTTTTCTATTGCTTTTGCAGGATTTTCGTAGCGATGTACGGAATCGACTTCAATGCCAAAATCGGAGAAACGGTTTTGCACCTTCCTTTGATATTCATCGTATGAAAATGTAACGGCGGCATAAGGCACAAACATTACTTTTTCTACTTTGTTTTTTCCCAAAAATTCGGCTATCTGCTTTTTTGGATATTCGAGATATGCTTCTCCGGCATTTGTAGAATTGCTTATTAATAAAAGTTTCATAACAGATGTATTTTATGGTTATAAATTAATATTGTTTTGTAAATTTATTCAAGTAATTTTTCTATGTGCTGTTTGAGATTTTCAAATTCTTCTTCTTCGTACAGGCGGGTTAAAAATACGATTTTGCCTTCTTTGTTGATTAAAACATTTCGGGTAACGCCTGCATCTTTGTCGGCGTAAAGTTCAAATATTTTTCCGTCTTCGTCAAGCGTAACGGGATAGCTTATGCCTGTTGATGCGACAAACGCTTCGATTTTTTCGACATCTTCTTTCAGGTCGATGCCGATTAAGGCAAAATTTTCGTTATTCCTGTGTTTTTGCCAAATATCGGATTCGATAAAAGGCATTTCCTTGCGGCAAACGCCGCACCAGCTTGCGGTAAATTGCAACATTACCGTTTTTCCTTTCAATTCGTTGAGTTGAACTGTTTTTCCATCAATATATTTTATTGTGAAATTTGGAGCTTCGTCGCCTGTTTTTACGATGTATCCGCGGTCATCTTTTTTGTTTGGCGAGCAAAACGAAAAAAGAACTAAAATCAGTGCGGAAAGAATTAAATTTTTTTTCATATTTTATTGTTTATTAATTTTTAATACATTATTTATGTTCTGCCGTATTTTCATTTCAATATCTGTATTTAGTGTTGTCGTTATTGATAATTTTCAAATAATTATTATATCGCGAAACGGCAATATCTCCATTTTCGACAGCCGTTTTAACGCCGCATTGCGGCTCGTGAGTATGTAAACACGGATTGTATTTGCAGTTTTTTGAAAATTTGAAAATTTCGGGAAAAAAGTGATACATTTCGGTTTTTTTAAATTCATCCGTCAGTCCGAAGCCTTTAAGTCCGGGTGTGTCGATAATGTATCCGCCGAAATCGAGTTTAAACATTTCATAAAATGTTGTTGTGTGCATTCCCGATTTATGTGCATCCGAAATTTTTCCTGTTTTAGTATTTTGCGAAAAGTCTACACAATTTATCAGTGTTGATTTTCCCACGCCCGAATTGCCGAGAAATACGGAAACTTTATTTTTCATTTTTTCTTTCAGTTTGTCGATATTTATTTTTTTTGCTGCCGATATTTCCAGTATTTCATAGCCTGCCTTGCCGTAAATATCTTTAAATTCGGCAAGCGTCCGTTTCAATTCGACGGTTGTATAAAGGTCTGTTTTATTTACAATTATTATTGTCGGAATATGATATGCTTCGGTTGTAAGCAAAAATCTGTCGACAAATTCGAGTTTTATTTCGGGCATTGTAAAGGTAACCGTCAGAAAAGCCGTATCGATGTTTGCGGCAACAATGTGAGCCTGTTTCGACAGGTTGGAAGGCTTGCGAATGATATAGTTTTTGCGCGGATGCACTTTTACGATTACTCCCGACTTTTGATTTTCGTCAAGGTCAATATCAACAATGTCGCCTACTGCAACGGGATTGGTAGTTTTGTCGTCTTTCAAACGCAATTTTCCGCGCAGCGTGCAATTTATGCGTTCGCCGTTTTCGTTCAACTGAACCGTGTACTGAATACCTGTATGTTTTACTACCAGTCCCATAATTAATTTTGGCAAATCAAAATATTAAATTATCTATTTATCATTTTTATATGCTTCTATTCCGCTTTTCAAAAATTGAACAAAACCGTTTACATCCAAATCATAATTGCGCGGAGGCACAAGCATTTTACCTTTGCGTCCTTCCAGAACATAATGTGGCTGCGATATTGCCTTATATTTGTTGAAAACGAAATTAAAATTTATTTTACCAAGCGTTTTCAAAACCTTACCGTTTTCTGTGGTAATCCATTCGTCTTCGGGCAATGTTTTTCGGTCGTCAACATAAAGCGCAAGAACAACATATTCACTGTTGAGTATATCAAGCACTTCGGGCGCCGACCAGACGCGTGCTTCCATTTCGCGACAGTTTACGCAACCGTGTCCCGTAATGTCAATAAATAATGGTTTGCCGACTTTTTCGGCATATTCGCATGCTTCCTTATAATCGAAAAATCCTTTAAGCCCGTGAGGAAAATGTAAAAAATCGCTGTATTTCACGTTTTTCCCTTCATCGTTTACCTGTATTGCAGATTTTTGCGAATCCATAACAAAGTCCTGTGTGGCAAGCGGCGTAAGATAACCCGAAAGCGCTTTAAGCGGAGCGCCCCACATGCCCGGAATCAGATATACAACAAAACTGAATGTGATAATTACCAGCGTAAGACGCCCAACGCCAATGTGTTTGACTTCGCTGTCGTGCGCAAATTTTATTTTGCCCAAAAGATAAAATCCCATCAGCGAAAAAACGGTAATCCATACCGCAAGATAAATTTCGCGGTCGAGAATATGCAGATGGTAAGCCTGATCGACCGTGCCGATGAATTTCAAACTCAATGCTACTTCGATAAATCCGAGAATAACCTTTACCGAATTGAGCCAGCCGCCGCTTTTGGGCAGTTTGTTCAATACTGAGGGAAACAGCGCCGCAAGAATAAACGGCAATGCAAAAACGGCAGAAAATACCAGCATCACGACTATCGGCGTCCAAAATTCGCCGGAAAAGGCTTTTATTATTATCGTGCTGACAATAGGTCCTGTACACGAAAACGAAACAAGCACAAGAGTCAGCGCCATAAAAAATATGCCGACAATGCCGCCCTTATCCGCATTTTTGTCGCTTTTGTTAACCATCCAGCCCGGCAGCGTTATGTCGAACGCTCCAAAAAACGATGCTGCAAAAATTATAAACACAAGAAAAAATATTGTGTTTGGCAACCAGTGAGTTGCAAGCCAGTTAAATATGTTTGCCGTTGTGTCATCGCCGCCAACAGTCCGTATAATCAAAATAATGGCGGCTATCGGCAATGTGTAAAGCAGAACTATAAAAAATCCGTACATTGATGCTTCCGCTCTGCCTCGGGCTTTCTTTTTCGAACCTTTCATAAAAAACGAAACCGTCATTGGCAGCATCGGGAAAACGCAGGGCGTAAGAATTGCAACCAGTCCCCACAAAATTGCATCTATAATATACGACCAGAGCGACTTGTCGCTGTCGCCGCTGCGAGCGTCGGCAGGCTGAAGTTCCGCATTTGCCGTTGCCGTATTCGAAATATCAGTATTGCCCGGTGCGCCGATATTTATGACAAAATCTTCGTCTGTAGGCGGAAGGCACTGTTTATCATCGCAAACCATCCATTCTACGCTCGCTTTTATAACGGCGCCTTCGCCCGACAGTTTTACTTTTTGACCAAAGCGCGCCCTTTTCTCGAACAGCCCGATTTCCATGCCAAACATCTCATCAAATGTTTTGAACGGCTTGTCTATCATTTCTATATCGCCGATTAAATCCGCATTATCAGGCAAATCGAATGTAAATGCCGTTGCATTCGGACCGTTTTCGTAAGGACCGATGTCATACAAATGCCAGCGATTTTCGATGTCGGCTTCAAAAATTATCTGATAAACGGAATCTTCCATTCGGTTTACCGATGTTTTCCAACTTACGGGATTGTTCTGCGCAAAACTTAATGTTCCACACAGCATGACTGCTATTATTGATATGTATTGATATATATTTTTCATAATTTATTTTATAATTTTTAATT
>JAIRKV010000175.1 GCA_031259935.1 Prevotellaceae bacterium
TTCCTAACATAATTTTCCTGTTTTTTGACTGTAAAGTTAATAATTCCTGCAATTTTATACAAATGTTTTTATTTGCAAGTTATTAACATTCAATTTGTTGTTTGCTTTTTAAGGAGCGACTATTTAAATCGCTCTGCGCAATGACGTTGTGTTTTATTGGCTTCGTTGCTGCGCTGTTTTTTATTCGTAATGAACGGTAAATAAAATTATTATCAGGCAATTAAGTAAACCGGTTGTGCAGCGCTTTCTAATGGTGCGGATTATATCTGGATTCGCGCAATATTTTTTCGTAAGACGTTTCGTTCATAAGTTCGCCAAGACTTGCGCCTGTATTATTGACATACTGTTCTACTATTCGGAATCCCGTCCAGTTTGCTGCTTTTCCGGGCGATTCCTGCGAAAAATCGTACGTAAACGGCGCATCTTCGGTAAATTTTGTGATAACGGTACTGTTATCCGAGTACAAAAGTTTGTTTTCTATAAGATACAGCCACATTTGACGCTCGTTGTCCATACAGAATTTCATGTTGTCGCTGTTGAATCCGAATAAGTCGTTTTCGGATACGGACGGACATAATTTTTGTTTGAAATACAGAATTTTGCCTTCGTAAATCATTTTCTCTATCAAAGTGTAATGTATGTTTTCGAGAGGAAATTCATCCATACCCAGAGCGCCTATAACTTCACAGACTATTCGTTCTTTTCGCATGTTTTGCACAAGGTATTTGCTGAATCCGAGAGATTTATAAATGTCTTCATCGCTGCCCAAAAATTTGTCCATGCCAATGCCTATAATACCGTGGTCGATTATAAGCGAAGGATTAAATCCCGAAGTATAAACGTATATTTGCGGAATCTGTTTTTGCGGAAAATAATATTTGTACAGTTTCATTGAGCGGGTTAATTCCGCATTCAGGGTTTGCTCATAAGTGTTCAATATTTTTTCGGCTTTGGTTTGAGCAAGCCGCACTGTACTGTCGTTGCGAAAACTGTTAAAATTATTTTGAAAGTTTGCGCTGTCGGGTCGTCCTGTGCCGAGAATATAATCGCAAAAATCGGCAAAAAAATTACCGTATTTTTCATGTAATACGGAAACATCGTTTATCGAAAAAATATCTTTGTCAAATCTTACAACCTGCACATTGACATCGATATTATCAACATTCGGAACTTTTGTTGAATTTTTGCACGCAACAAACGTACATGCCAGAAACAGAAGATAAATTTTTTTCATTTTACAGTAAATTTTCACAAAAATAGTTTTTTTTGATAAAATGCTTTGTTCAATCTGTGTTAAATTACTGTCATTTGCTTTTTAACAATTATGCAAACAATTTGTTAATAATAAATTACAAATGAAAATATAAGGTTTTAATCGCAGCCGGTTACACTATTTATTCAACAGTTGCAAATCGCAAAGGTGTTTATAAATTCCGTTTTTAGCTGTAAGTTCGTCGTGCGTTCCCTGTTCTGCAATTTTCCCGCAGTCGATAACTATAATCTGGTCGGCATTACGAATTGTTGACAGCCGATGAGCAATGACAACGGAAGTTCTGTTTTTCATCAGTTTTGCCAGAGCATCCTGTACAAGGCGTTCCGATTCGGTATCGAGCGCCGAAGTGGCTTCGTCCAAAATAAGTATGGGAGGATTTTTAAGTATTGCGCGCGCTATGGCTAATCGCTGACGCTGTCCGCCCGAAAGTTTTCCGCCGCGGTCGCCCGTATTTGTGTAATATCCATGTTCGAGATTTACAATAAATTCGTGTGCATTGGCAATTTTTGCAGCTTCGATAACGTCGTGTTCACAAATATTTTCCAATCCGTAAGCGATATTGTTTATAACCGTATCGTTAAACAGAATTGCTTCCTGAGTAACTATTCCCATCAGCGAAATCAAGTCCTTATGTTCAAGATTTTTTATATTTATTCCATCAATCAAAATTTCGCCCGAAGTAACATCATAAAAACGTGGAATAAGGTCGGCAATAGTCGATTTTCCTGCGCCCGAATGACCGACAAGCGCATACATTTTTCCTTTGGGAATTGTGAAACTGATGTTTTTCAATACCGGTTCCGATTCGTATTGAAACGATACATTGTTAAATCGTATTTCGCTTTTAAATTCTTTAATCGGTTGCGGATTATCCGATTTTTTTATTGCAACGGGCGTGTCGATTATTTTGAAAATCCGTTCGGCGGCGGCAGTTCCCCGCTGAATATTACTGTATGCTTTCGAAACTTCCTTTATCGGATTAAGAACACTGTAATACAAACCAAAATATGCAATCAGGGCTTCTATTCCGAAAGTAAATTTTCCGTTGAGTATCAAAATTCCGCCTGTCATTAATACAATGGCGGCAACCGTTACGCCCAGAAATTCCGACATTGGCGAAGCCAGTTCCTGACGGTAAAACATTTTTTTTGTTATTTGTCTGTGCCGTTCATTAAGTTTGTCAAAACGCCTGTTTTGATGTTTTTGTGCGTTGAACGCTTTTATAATTCTTATTCCCGAAACAGATTCTTCCATTGTGCTCAAAATATCGCCCTGCAATGCCTGCGCTTCGGCGGCGCTGCGTTTCAAACGTTTGGCTATGCGGCTGATAAGCAAACCCGACAAAGGCAAAGCAACAACAGTTATTAGCGTAAGCTGGTACGACATTAAAAACAGTACGGTTAAATATCCCGCTATATATACGGGATCCTTAAAAATTACCTGAAACGATGTTACTATTGTATTTTGAACTTCGGTAATATCATTCGACATGCACGACAAAAGATTGCCTTTTCGCTGGTCGGTAAAATATCCTACATTCAGTTTAGTTATTTTTTCAAAAAGTTCTTTTCTCATTCCGCGCATTACATAAGTACGCATCGATGCAAGAATCCTTTGCAGCCAGTATCTGAACAAATTTGTCAGAAATGATGCCAAAACGACAAAAACACATACAAGAAGCAATGTATTTATTCTTCCGTACGTTTGAACAAGATTATACATTATCGAGCCGAATGTGTCGATAAAATAATCTTTGGTCAGTTCAAACGAATGAGTTTGCACGGGAACTTCATAAACTTCGGGATTGAAAATGACAGTCAGCAGCGGAATTATCAAAAGAAAATTCAATGCGCTGAAAATAAATCCCGGAACAGTTACCAAAATATATTTAGGAACAAATTTGCTGTATGGTTTTGCGTATCCAAGTAATCGTATTAAAGTTTTGCCCATATAAGTTTGTCTGTGATTATTTGCTGATTTCAATGCATTTTCAATTTTCTTCTTCAAAGTCTATATAATCGCCAATATCCTTATCAACTTTTTTTTCTTTTTTATCGGTTTGTTTTATAATGACTTGACCTTCGCGCTTTGTCTGTTTTCGATTTGCCGTACCGTTAAACTGTTCAGTAATTTTTCTTTCCATTCGTTTCATAACCCGTCGCATCATGTACGGCAGCAGTAAACGAAATATATAACTGAATAAAAAGATAAAAAATAAAATTGTAAAAAATACCTTCATTGTTTTTTGTTTTATAAAAATTATGCAGTCGGCAAAGGTAATAATAATTTTCTTTCTGTTAAATTTTTCGTAGTTCAAAACAAAAAAAGGATACAAATATTTACATCGTTAAATTTTATTAAAGTGGTGTAGTTTAAATATTTTGAGTTTGACTTTTTTGTATTTTTGCACAAAATATTCTAAAGTTGTTTTATGAATAGATTTATAAGTAATATTATAAAACATTTTGCATGCAATTTTATTTTGCTCGCGTATTGCATGTACGCATATCCTTTATGTAAAAACAGTAAAACAAAAATAACTGAATCCAAATCTTTATTTATTCAACAAAACTGTATCTTTTGGCTGGGACGGTGTAATTTCGTAGAGATTTGGCTGCGGTAAAATCCAGTTTATTATGATTTTACAATAAATGCAGCCAAAACGCCATGAAATTTAAAATAAAATTAAATAAATTATAAACTAAAACAAAAAATTAATATGAAAAACATAATAAAAATAACAAAATTATTTACAAGAAATGAAACTGATAATGAATAAAATTATTTTATTTTCTGCTTTTTGTTTTTTGTGCTCGATTGTATCTGCACAAAACAAAACAAACAATACAATCAGAGTTGGTACAGGCGTTATTATACGAGATAATGCAGATGCCAGTAAATACAGGACGGGACCAGCAATAGAAGCGGAATATCAGTATTCATCATCAAAATACATAGGATTTACGGCGGGCGCAGGAATGATGAACATACATTATGGTACAAATAATGATTATTACGAAACATTTGCTACATTCGGAGTAATGGTTACGCCTGTTCCCGATAAATTCAGATGGATTCGAATAGGTGTTGGATTAAGCATTAAATATTTTACCGATTCTTCTGGTTATTGGCAAGAGTATTATTTACCTGATGGACTTTCCAACATGTATAAAATACATTATCGTTTCAGTAGAAGTATAGGCGGACTTGATTTTGTAGGCAGATTATATTTTCTTGACACACAGAAGTATGAACTTTTTGCTTCATACCGTTTAAAAACAAGTCTTGACCATGGGTTGGAGATGGATAACGCTTTGCTGTGTTTGTGTTTCGGAGTAAAATTTTAAATGCTTTAATTTGAAAATCACTAAAAGGTGGCGTCTGCTGTTTTGTAGACGCCATTTTTATAATATAATCACTGAAATATTCAGTATTCTTTTAATTTGAAAACAAAAAAAAGGACAACGGTCGAGCCGTTATCCTTTGTATGTTTGGATGAAGAAAGGCAGTTAATTAAAAACGAGGTTCGTCGGAAACAGTCAGTTTTTTTCTGCCGCGGGCTCTGCGCGCTGCAAGCACACGCCGTCCGTTAGGCGTTGACATTCTTTTTCTGAAACCGTGTTTATTTACCCTTTTTCTACGCGATGGTTGAAACGTTCTTTTCATTGTTTTATATTTTATTTTTTATGATTTTCAAATGAATATGAAATATTTTCCTTTAATAACGGGCTGCAAAGGTAAACATTTTTTTACTTCGTACAAATAAATTTGCAAAAATATTTTATAAAATATTCATAATTATGCATTGTAAATTGCAAAAAAGTTCTACCTTTGCAACTCCTTACGAGTTAAGGAATATGTCTAACTAAAATAATATCAAACAAATGGCTGTAAAAATCAGACTATCTAGACACGGAAAAAAAGACTACGCATTTTACCACATTGTGGTTGCCGACAGTCGCAGTCCACGCGATGGACGTTTTATTGAAAAAATTGGAACTTACAATCCAAACACAGATCCTGCATCAATCAACCTCGACTGCGACAAAGCATTGAAATGGTTGAATTACGGTGCGCAACCGACAGATACATGTCGAGCAATACTGTCGTACAAAGGCGTATTGTTGAAAAAACACTTACTGACGGGCGTAAAAAAAGGCGCTTTAACCGAAGAAGTTGCAGAACAGCGCCTGAACGAATGGCTTGAAGTAAAAAATGCCAAAATTCAGGAAAAGAAAGACAGGCTGCTGCAAGAAAAGAAAGAAGGCAAAAAAAATGTAATCGAAAGAGAAGCCAAAGTTAACGAAACAAAAGCGGCTGCAGTGGCTAAAAAACGTTTGGATGCGGCTCAAAAAGAGGCAGAAGCAAAAGCCGCAGCCGAAGCTGAACTTGAAGCGGAAAACGCTTCTTTTATTGAAACGCCAGCAGCATCCGAAAATGTTAATGTATAATCAAACTATTGATGAAAACAGCAGAAAAATATCTGCTTTTTGGAAATATTCTCAAAACTTTCGGCAAAAACGGAGAACTGATTGTAAAATTTGACAGTCAAGCGTTTTCGGACATTAATTTAGAAGAACCGGTATTCATTATCATAGATGGATTACCGGTTCCTTTTTATCTTAAAATTTTTGACGAACGCTCCAATAATCGCGCTCTTGTAATATTTGAAAACATTGAAACCGAAAAACTTGCAAAACAACTTGTCGGAATGCAAATATTGCTGCCGTATAAAAAGCAAACAGCCTGCAAAGATTTTAATTTAAACCGTTTTGAAGGCTTTCATGCAACCGACATACATGCCGGAAATATTGGAATTATAACCGAATTTCTTGATTTTCCGAATAATCCGTGCTTTTGCATAATACACAATGACAAAGAAATACTTGTTCCCGTCAACGAAGATTTTATAGAATCAATAGATGAAAAATCAAAAATCATAAATTTTAACCTGCCCGAAGGATTGATTGATTTTTATATGAACGGATAAATATTTTCAAATTTTTCAATTATCTTTTTATAAGCATTGAGACCTTTGCAAAAGTTCAATAAAGTTGATTTGTTGAAAAATCTTTTGAGTTTTTTTGTCAAAGTTAATTTTTAAAACATGTTTTCAGGCGGGTTTTTAGATTTTTTGGTGATTTTTTGCTCAAAAAGTGCTTTTTTTTGATATTATTTTCTTAATTTTTTGCATTTGCCACAATAATGCCCGGCGCACGATATAAATTGTACGCTATGG
>JAIRKV010000288.1 GCA_031259935.1 Prevotellaceae bacterium
AGGACAAAATTAAACAGCACGTCATTGCGAGGAGCGCAGCAAAAAGATTTAAACATTTAAAGATTTAAAATTTAAGAGCGTCATTGCGAGGAATGAAATGACGAAGCAATCCAGACTTGTGCTTTGTGTTCGTCATTGCTTCGTCGCTGCGCTCCTCGCAATGACGTGCTACTTACTTTTGTGTCAGAACAAAACCGACAGAAAGAATGTCGTACTATTGCTGATTTTTTTTTATTTTTAAGGAGCAACTAATTCTTTTAAAACAATCCGAGTTTTTTGATACAGATCAAGGCAATTATAATCGGCGCAACATATCTGATTACAACAACAAATATGCAAAACAGTCTGAATTTTATTGTTCCGTTATTCGTTAATTCGTCTTTCAGCACTTTTTTATTTATAAACCAGCCAACGAAAATACATATAAACATTCCTCCGAGCGGAAGCATTAAATTTGCTGTTACAAAATCAAGCAAGTCAAATATTATAATTCCGAAAATTTTGAAATGTGAAAGCACTCCAAACGACAGCGAACAAACAACTCCAACAGCAAATCCGCATAAAGATACAATTGCCGTCGCTTTATTTCGCGACAGTTTGTACTGTTCGTGCAGATATGCCGTAACAACTTCGTGCAGCGAAATGATGGATGTTAACGCCGCTATTGCCAGCAATACAAAAAATATGAGCGACCATAAATTTCCAAACGGCATTTGTTGAAATATGTTGGGTAAAGTTATGAATACTAATGCAGGTCCCTGCGATGGCGAAATGTTGAAACTTGTAACAGCCGGAAATATTACCACTCCTGCAAGAATTGCAACCAGAGTGTCAAGTGTTACAACCGAAATCGCTGTATTCGGCATGTTTATCGACTTGTTAAAATACGATGCATAAGTTATCATGCAAGCCATGCCTACGCTTACCGAAAAAAATGCCTGTCCAAGTGCGCTCAATACTACGTCTGATGTGATTTTGCTGAAATCGGGCTTGAAAAAGAATTTTACTCCTTCAATTGCATTGGGAAGCATTAGCGAGCGAACGCATAATATTATCAATATCACAAAGAGCAAAGGCATCATTAGTTTTGATGTTCGTTCTATGCCTTTTTTTACTCCCGACATCACAACAATGTGTGTGATTAACGTAAAAATAAAAATCCATACAACAGGACGAAAAGCATCGGCTGTGAATTTTTCGAAATTTCCGGTAAATTCTTCAACAGAACTTACATTAAGATTTCCTGTCGCCGACTGATATATGTATTCCAAAGTCCAGCCCGACACCACAGAATAAAATCCGAAAATAAGAAATGCCGCAAGCACTCCGTTGTAACCTGTGATTTTCCACATTGTACCGGGAGCAAGAACTTTGAAAGTTCCTACGGCATCTTTTTGCGAGGCTCTGCCTAAAAAAAATTCAGCAAGCATAACGCTCAATCCGAGTATCATCACACAAAAAACATAAACGATAAGGAAAGCGCCGCCGCCGTGTTCACCTGCTTCACAGGGAAATCTCCAAATATTTCCAAGCCCGACAGCGCTGCCTACGGATGCCATAACCAAGCCGAATTTGCTGTTGAATGTTATTCTTTTTTGCTGTTTCATAATGTTTGTGCAATTAGAATTTGTTTTAATTTAACTGAAACTATTAATAAATAAACATCAGTCAGACCGTTAGCCGAAAATTACTGTCCCGACTGAAAAACGGTACAAAATTAGCACAAAATCTTCGATTACACACAAACGCAGAAAAATTGCCGTACAAAATTTATAGAAAAAACTTGTAGAAAATATTTTAGGATTTCAAAAATCCGAAGTATTCATTAAATGCAAACATAATAGTTTTCAGTTAAATTCAACAATATGCAACAGTCGGCAGCGCAATATGTAAATATTTGATTTATTATTAATTATCGGGTATTTTAAAATTCGATATTAAAATAATTTTTATTTTTATTCGTTTAATACTGATTTTTTTATTACTTTTGCCGCTCATTTTAAGAAAAATAAATTATTAATAAATCGTTTTATGAATTATCTGAACGCAGAACAAAAAAAAGAAATTTTTGAAAAGTACGGACAGTCTAATACGGACACAGGTTCGGCAGAGAGCCAGGTAGCCTTATTTTCTTACCGTATCAACCATTTGACCGAGCATTTGAAGCAGAACAGAAAGGATCACAATACCGAACGTTCGCTTCTTCGCCTTGTTGGTAAAAGACGCAAGATGTTAAATTATCTGAAGTCGGTTGATATAGTAAGATATAGAAATATTATTAAGGCTCTCAACCTTAGAAAGTAAACAAAGAAGAGAGGCAATTCACTGCCTCTCTTTACAATTTACAATTCGTAAAATTGCAGAAATTGAAACACATGAAATTACCGAATAATTTAAAATTCAATATATAAAAATAATAAACCCGTTTGGGTTAAGCTGTAAAATAAAAATCAAATGAATATTGTAAAAAAAACTATTGCGCTTGATGACAGTCGCGTAATTGAAATAGAAACCGGAAAATTAGCAAAACAGGCTGATGGTTCGGTAGTTGTAAAAATGGGAAAAACCATGCTTTTAGCAACAGTTACATGCGCCAAAGAAGCTAAGGAAGATGTGGATTTTATGCCGTTACAGGTTGAATATAAAGAAAAATTTGCTTCGGCAGGACGTTTTCCGGGCGGATTTTTAAAGCGCGAAGGACGTCCTTCCGATTATGAAATACTTGTATCGCGTTTGGTCGACAGAGCTTTACGCCCATTATTTCCCGATAATTTTCATGCCGAAGTATATGTAACAATTAATCTTATTTCGGCAGATGGAATCGACATGCCCGATGCACTTGCAGGTCTTGCGGCTTCGGCTGCTCTGGCTGTTTCCGATATTCCATTCGGCGGACCAATTTCAGAAGTAAGAATTGCACGCAGCGATGGAAACTGGATTATCAATCCAGCCTTTGCACAAAACGAAAATGCCGACATCGACATTATAGTTGCAGCAACTTTCGATAACATATTAATGGTTGAAGGCGAAATGAAAGAAGTATCGGAAGCCGAAATGCTGGAAGCCATAAAAATAGCGCATCAGGAAATCAAAAAACACTGCAAAATTCAAATGGAACTTACCGAAGAAGTCGGTAAAACACTTAAACGCGAATATTGTCATGAGACCGGCGATGAAGAACTGAAAAACGCCATTCATGAATTCTGTTACGAAAAATGCTATGCAATTGCAAAAAGCGGAACAGGAAAACACGAACGTACCGAAGCCTTTGCCGCTCTGAAAGAAGAATTTACAGCAACAATTCCGGAAGAAGAACTGGATGAAAAAAAATCGATGATAGAACGCTATTATCACGATGTTGAAAAAGAAGCAATGCGCAACATGATTCTTGACGAAGGCATTCGACTTGACGGTCGTAAAACAATGGAAATTAGACCCATATGGTGCGAAATTGATTATCTTCCGTCGGCGCACGGGTCGGCAATTTTTACACGAGGCGAAACACAATCGCTCACAACCGTTACGCTCGGAACAAAACTGGACGAAAAAGAACTGGACGAAGTATTGATACAGGGAACGCAACAATTTGTGCTGCATTACAATTTTCCGCCATTTTCAACCGGCGAAGCAAGAGCCTCGCGCGGAACATCACGACGCGAAATAGGACACGGAAACCTTGCATTAAGAGCGCTTAAATCATTAGTTCCGATAGGACAAAACAATCCTTATGCAATTCGCGTAGTTTCGGATATTTTAGAATCCAACGGCTCATCATCAATGGCAACAGTATGTGCAGGTACGCTTGCTTTAATGGATGCAGGAGTAAAAATTGCAAAACCCGTTTCAGGCATCGCTATGGGATTGATTACAGATACAAAAAATAGCAGATATGCCATTCTTTCCGACATACTCGGCGACGAAGACCATCTCGGCGATATGGATTTCAAAGTTACAGGAACTAAAGATGGAATAACAGCAACGCAAATGGATATAAAAGTTGATGGACTTCCGTACGAAGTACTTGCACAAGCTCTCGAACAGGCTCGACAGGGCAGATTACACATTTTAGGAAAAATATTAGAAACCATCAGCGAACCGCGAGCCGATTACAAACCTCACGTTCCGCGAATCGAACAGATTGTCATTGATAAAGATTTTATCGGCGCAGTGATTGGTCCGGGAGGAAAAGTTATTCAAGAAATTCAGAAACTTACAAACTCAACTATCACAATTACCGAAGAAGGCGATAAAGGACTGGTTGATATTTTCTGTAATGATAAGGAAGGAATGGAACTGGCTATCAAAAAAATAAAAGCCATTGTTACCGTTCCCGAAATTGGAGAAATTTACAGAGGAACAGTAAAAAGCATTCTGGAATTTGGTGCATTTGTTGAAATTCTTCCCAATAAAGACGGACTTCTGCATATATCCGAAATTGATTACAGGCGATTTGGCAATATGGCAGAAACAGGAATAAAGGAAGGCGATACAATAGAAGTGAAACTTTTGGAAGTAGACGAAAAAACAGGAAAAATGAGACTTTCAAGACGTGCATTGCTCACAAAACCGAATGACTGGCAAGAACCCGAACGGCGTGAACGTGAACGCCCACGAAACAGTAATAATAACAGCAGACACA
>JAIRKV010000076.1 GCA_031259935.1 Prevotellaceae bacterium
AATGTTTACTTCTTACTCGTTATTTATTGACGACAAGCGTTTCAAAGGCAACATTAATGCTGTTTTGGAAGCAAACAGCGAAGCCGACAAAAACAATGTCAGCGAAGACGAACGCAAGGGAATATCGAGTAAATTATTAGAAAAATATATTGAATTAAAAAACATAAATAAATTATGAACAGGAAAGAATATAAAGAATTATTAACCAAAAAAAATAAATAAATTATGGATTTAGAAAAATTTTTAGAAAAGTATTTGCCAGATTATCAGGCAAAAGTTGCAGAAGTAAGAGATAAATACGATATATCATACTTTTCAGCCGCAACCACACAGGAAATAGCCGTGTTAGTTGGAGATACATATTTTCCCGAAGCCCTGCAAAACTTCGCAGACAGGGTTTGCGAAAAGCAAAAAGCCAAATGTGCGCATTTGGATTTAAGAAAACACGCTGCTGTTTTATTTGTGGAACAGCCAAAAATCGAGGAGTTATGAAAACAATTGAAGAAGCAGCACATGAATATTTCCGTGAAGGACAGTTGGGATTTAAACCTGCTGCCAATACGGAAGCGGCATTTATCGCAGGTGTTAAATTTGCCCAACGCTGGATAAGCGTTAAGGAAGAACTGCCCCCCTGTTCTGATGAAGATATTTTGATAAAAGGAATTGATTACAGGGGACATAAAGGCGTTGTTGATATTGGGTATATGCACGAGAAAACTCAGAGAGTGGAGAATTTTATATCACTTAGTGGGGAAGTGCTTGAAGTTACCCACTGGCGACCGATAGAATTAAAGTAAAAAACATGAAAACAGTATTAGCGCTTATAATATTTGTTCTGCTCATATCGTTTTCAATCACTCTGCTGCTGATTTATCCACGCCGCAGGAAATACCGCAGACGATATTACGAACTCCGCCCCGACACAGCAGAATACACCACAACGACAAGCCGTACGGGAGCAGACCTTTTTGAAATCGATTTTGTAAAAAAAGTTTAGTATGAATTACATCGAATTAATAAATCAGTTTTGGCGATTGAATAAGGAGTATTCATTCACCGCCTACGAGACGCAATTGTACTTCAAATTATTGGATACATGCAATTCGTTAGGGTGGAAAAATCCCTTTAATCAATCAAACGCACATTTAGCGGGCGAGCTTGGTTTAAGCAAGCCCAAACTAATTGAGGTTAGAAACAAGTTAAAACAATTCGGTTTAATAGATTTTGTGAGTGGCAGAGTAAAAAGGGAATTGACACAGTATAAAATTTTAGGGTTAATATTATTTACCCTAAACGATACCCTAAACGATACCCTAAACAATACCCTAAACGATACCCTAAACGATACCCTAAACGCTCAAAATCGTTTACACAACATTAAACAAGAAACTAAACTAAATAAAACTACTTTAAAAGAAAAAATTAATAAAAAAGAAAATTCCGAAAATATTTTTGAAAATTTCAGAAAAAAATATGCAGGTACAAAACGGGGATTAAAAACCGAATTTGATTTTTTCAAATCCAAACATAAAGACTGGCAAAATATTTTACCTCTGTTATTACCTGCAATCGAAAAACAGACAGAATGGCGGGCGGCGGCAAAGGCGGCAAACGTATTTGTTCCCGAATGGAAACACTTGAAAACCTGGCTTGGCAACCGCTGCTGGGAAGAGGAACTGAATTTTAATTTTTCAAACAATGAAACAGACAGCGAACTATACAAATTTGAATAACACGGCGGTTACGGAATACGGACTGTTGCCGCCGCAAGTTGTGAACTACGAAGAAATGGTACTTGGAGCAATACTCTGCGGCTTTGTCGATTTTAACGACATCGTACAGGTATTAAGTTCGGAAATATTTTACGGCAATGCGAACAAAACTGTTTTCGCCGTAATTGAAAAACTGCACGGCAACAACGAACCGATAGACATTAATACCGTGATTAGCGAATTGCGTAAGATTAACAGACTTGAAGAGGCGGGCGGCAGCGGGTATATTATCTCTCTGTCAAACAAAGGCGTCAGTTCACGAATTGATTATTATGCATATTCGATTTTTGAATGCTATTTGAGGCGTGAATTAATTAGAGCCTGCGCCGATATTCAAAAAGCAGTTTTTGACGTAAATACTGACTTCGGCGAGATAATTACGCAGAGCGAAAAACGCCTGAACGATATTATCATGCAAATAGCAGGCAAAAAAGATATTGAACATATCAGTACGATTGCAAACATTGCTGTTGAAGACGCTTTCAAGCGCATTGAAAATGCACGAAACAACAAATTTACAGGCGTTCATACAGGACTTACCAAACTGAACAAACTGACAGGCGGCTGGCAGCCGTCGAAACTGTACATTCTGGCGGCGCGACCGAGCGTTGGCAAAACGGCTTTAATGCTGCATCTGGCAAGGGCGGCGGCAACCGACAATAACAAAACGCTTGTCTTTTCACTTGAAATGTCAGGTATCGAAATTGCCAACCGACTGTTGCTTTCCGAAAGTGAAATCGATGCTTACAGTTTCAAAAGCGGATACATGACAAACGAAGAAGCGGCAGCGATTGACAGCGCTTACGGACGAACAGGCAGTTTGCCAATCTGGATTGACCCGACAGCCGACATTAGCATGAACGAAATTCACGCCCGTGCAAAAGCAATGCAGAAAAAAGGCAAGTGCGATATTGTTATGATTGATTATCTCGGACTGTGTCGCGAACGCATTACGCAGCGCACACGTGAACAGGCAGTTGCAGCAATGAGCCGTGAGGCAAAAATCATGGCAAAAGACTTGAAAGTACCCGTAATTCTTTTGTCGCAGTTAAGCCGCGAAGTCGAAAAACGAAGCGACAGGCAGCCGCAACTTTCCGACCTGCGCGACAGCGGCGGCATCGAACAGGATGCCGATGTGGTAATGTTCATCTGGAAGCCCGATGAAGCATATCTGAAAAATCACCCCGAATTTGAAAACTGCGGCAAAATATTAATCCGCAAAAATCGGGACGGAGCATGTGGAAACGTGTCGTTCAGGCACAATAAAGAAATGACTAAAATTTATGATTATTGATTATGACAGCATTTGAATTTGTAAAAACATTTTTTCCATTCTACAATGAAGAACGGGAACGTTTGCAGAAAAGTAAACCGCAATGTAATCAGCAGGAAATCGACAGTCTGATGATTGACGAATATTTTGCCGAAGCCCTTGCGCACTGCTTGCGCCGCCAGCGTGAACTTTGTGCAGTCGAATATTACCACAATGCCGAAGATACGAACTGGATTATTTATGTAAAAATAAAACAAGCAAAAGAGCCGCAAAACTACGGAATATGAACGCAGTAAAAACAAATCATTCAGAAAATGAAAGAATTAACAAACACCATAACGCAGGGCGACTGCCTTGATTTAATTAAACAAATCCCCGACAGTTCAATCGACAGCATTATAACCGACCCGCCGTACCTGTATCTGAAAAATCAGAAATTAGACCGTCCTTTCGACGAGCAGCAGTTTTTCGGCGAAGCAAAACGTGTACTCAAAAAAGACGGCTTCATAGTCTTATTCGGGCGTGGAACTTCGTTTTACCGCTGGAACACACGCCTTGCCGATTTGGGATTTACTTTTAAGGAAGAAATTATCTGGAACAAAGTGTACAATTCAAGCCCGCTAATGGCAATGTCCAGAGTTCACGAAACGTTAAAAAAAGAGTATCAAACAAGTTTTTTTTATGAAAAATATTGACGCAAAAATAATAATCAATACGGTTCGACGAGCAGGCTTAAAGTAAATCGAACACAAATAAATTAAACATAATAAAAAATGCACCGGTGAAGTAATTAAACGATTTAAGAATGATTAATAAGGACAGGATAATAGATGCCGTATGC
>JAIRKV010000202.1 GCA_031259935.1 Prevotellaceae bacterium
AGCGCCATATTTGCCATACAGCGCGAAATGCAACGCACTCCCGATTTGCAAATAACATTGCCCAACATAGTCGATGACGATTTGATAAATAAAATTGCTGTGCCATATTCTAAAAAAAATTGACAGATTAATACTGAAATTTTAATGTGTCTTATCATTGCTGGTTTTTTTTATTCGTAAGGAGCGACGAATATAAAGATAATCAGTGAGCAGATAATGACAAAACTGTCCGCTCTTTTATTTTTTTATCGGACAGCAGTGAAAAAAAAATCTAAAAAACCGCCTGAAAACATGTTTCAAAAATCAACTTTGACAAAAAAACTCAAAAATTTTTTCAATCGCTCAACCTGATTGAGTATTTTTGCCAAGGAATCGGGTTTATGAATTTATAATCCTGCAAAATGTTAAAAAAACATATTCCTATATCATTGTAAAACAGACGTTATTAAGATTATTAAACAGATAAATGTGAAAATTTAACACTTAAAACGCAAGAAAGTATTAATTTTACATTTTACTTTTGTATAAAACAGTATTATGAATATTATAAAATCGACAATTATCGTGATAATGGCTATTGCCATGCTATCGGGTTGCAACAGCGGAAAACATTTGTTGCGTAAAGCAAACAAAACCTTTGAAAGCGGAGCATATTCCAAAGCAATAAAACAATACCGAAAAGCGCTTCCCAAAATAAGCCGACGCGAGCAAATTCTCGCAAATTATAACCTTGGCGAATGTTTCAGAATTTTGAATCAAAATACTTCTGCCGAACAAACCTACGGACGTCTGATTCGTCGCGGAGATAATATCAGAGACGTTCTGTACAGATTTACCGAAGTTTTGGTGAAAAACAGAAAATACGACGAAGCCGAAAAAACTCTCGAAACTTTTGCACGTCAACATCCCGAAGACAACCGTATAGAAAATATGCGGGAAACAATAAAATATGCACGTCAGCACGATGACAAACGCGAAAAAGAATATATCGTAGAAAATTTTGGTATTGTAAATTCTCTTTCAAACGATTTTTGTCCGATATTTGCAACAAACGATTACGAAACCATATTTTTTACATCATCGCGGCAATCAGGGAAAAAAGACAGAAAAAGGCACGATGTTACAGGCGAATATACAAGCAATATTTATCAAACGCAACTCGGAAAAGACGGCGAATGGAGCAAAACGATAAAGGTTGAAGATTTAAGTTCAAAGAAAGACGAAGAAGGCGCCTGCTCATTCAACAGTTCATATACAACACTGTATTTTACAAAAACGCAGGGACGGTATGAAGATTTGGCAGGAAGCAGCATATATACCGCAAATCGCGATAATAATTATAACTGGAGCGAACCCGAAATAATTAATCTTACTGCCGACAGCATAAACGTTGGTCAGCCTTCGATTTCGCCCGACGAACTGACTTTATACTTCGTGTCGGATATGCCCGGAGGCTTTGGCGGACATGATATCTGGAAATCAACGCGAACAAGCAAAAACGATACATGGGAACAACCGATTAATCTCGGCGAAAAAATAAATACAAAAGGAGACGAAATGTTTCCTTACTGCCGTTCCGAAAACGAATTTTATTTTTCGTCGACAGGACATGTAGGACTTGGCGGGCTTGATATTTACAAAGCCTCACAAGCCGAAGATGGCAGTTGGACAGTAGAAAATATGAGCGAACCTTTCAACAGTAATTACGATGATTTCGGAATAATATTTGAAGGAACAACCGATAACGGATATTTTACATCAAATCGCAGCGGAGGCAAAGGCGGCGATGATATTTATCATTTCTATGTAAACGTTCCCGTTATCGAATATTACGTCGAAGGAATTATTCGTGATGCAAAAACAAAAATGCCGCTTACAGGCGAAGTGAAAATTACAGGCAATAACGGTTCTACGCTTATCAGAAAAACAGAAAAAGACGGAAAATATAAATTCAAACTGACCCCAAATACCGATTATCTGTGTATTGCATCGGCAGATAAACACTTAAATCAAAAATCACGACTGAGTACTGTCGGCTATGAAGATTCATACGTATTTACCGACACTCTGAACCTTACTCCGACAGATAAACCGATAGAAATTCCAAATATATTTTATGAATTCGGTAAAGCCGATTTGAATCCGCAGTCAAAAGATGCGCTTGACCAGTTAGTAGAAATAATGCGCGACAATCCTGCCATCGTTATCGAACTTGCAGCACATACCGACAGCAGAGGCACCGACCGTGTAAATGACGACCTGTCGCAGCAGCGCGCTCAGGCTGTTGTCGATTATATGATAGGCGAAGGAATTAAGGAAGACAGAATGATTGCAGCCGGTTATGGAAAACACATGCCTAAAATTGTTGATAAGGAAACTGCCGAACAATATCCATTCCTTACCGCAGGACGCAAACTTGATGATAAATACATAAATACATTCAAAGATGATGAGGAAAAATTTGAAATCTGTCATCAACTTAATCGGCGCACCGAACTGATAGTTATTGGAGTTAGCAGATAATTGCATAAATATTAATAAACTAACGTAAATGAAAAAATTAAACGATGATGCATCAAAACATATTTTATTACGTTATATATTATGGAAATTGAATTTATTTACATATAAAATAGAAAATTATGAACAGAACATCACTTATTTTAGTCGTTACCTTTATTTTGGCAATCGGGCTTTTTTCCTGCAACTCGAGAAAAGAAACAACGCAGGCGCTGGTTATCGGCACCATTCACGCCGGACATAGCGACAATCCCAATTATTCGTACCAAGACCTTGTGAATATTTTAGGAACTTACAATCCCGCCGCTATTTGCGTGGAAATACCGCCTTCGTATTTCAGAAAAGAATCGTACCTCAAAGAAATGATGATAGCCTCCATTTACGGGTTCGATAATAATAAAAAAGTATATCCGGTAGACTGGTGGAGCGATACGGACGACCGCGCCGAACGGGCAAAATATAAACAAACCGACGATTATAAAGTAAAGGAACAGGAATACGATTCGCTGGTAGCGGCAAATGCCATCATGCAGGATTTTACTGAAAAATATGGTTCGCTGGACAGCCTCTGGAACGCCAACCAAATGGGATACGCTTTTTTCAACGGGAAAGAATATAACGATTACATTCGCGAAATGTACACTGCCGTTATTAGCGTCTTCGGCGATGGATGCATGAATTTGTCATCCGAAAAGCGAAATGCCAAAATGATGGAGATGATAGATTCGGCTATCGCTGAAAACAAAGGGAAACGTGTTATTATACTTACAGGAGCGGAGCACAAGTATTATTTTGACATTGCACTGTCGCAGCGCAAGGATGTAAGACTGGTGGATTTTGCGGAAATATTGCCGTTGAAAGAAACGGCTCTTTCGGAAAATATTGCTGCATTTATTGAAAAAAACCTGGCAAAAGGATATTACGATATTTCGGATACTTCAAGCATAGACGTAATGTATCACGGCGCACTGATTCCCTTGCTGCACGGAATGAACATGGACGATGACCCGACTGTAATTCCGGCAGAAAACACCCAAAAAGCGCAGCCTGTAATTGCAGAATGGGAAGAACTAAATCCTTCATCGGTTATGCTGCAATTTGAAAAGGCATGGGTGAAATTTTTAGAAAAGGATTACCTGCAAGCGATTGAAATATCGGAATCGATAGCCGAAAGATTAAATGAAATTCCGACAGAAAACCAATGGTTTTTTAACACGTTCTACTGGCGTAATCTTGGATTTTGTTACGACATGACAGGGCAGCGCAAAAAAGCAATAAACGCATATCAGCAAGGCATAAAAGTTTGTAAGGAATTAAATTTGAGTGAGAGATACGCACAAAGTATTTTCAAAGATTTTGAAAAAGAACCATATAATATAAAAGCAAAATATTAAAAAGATTTTCCTGTCTTGTGTATATTTCGGTTCGGATAAACGTTTCCAATGCGACCTGATTTCATGACTTGAAATTTATCAGGCGCTTCCCAAAAATGAGTTTATTAGTCGCTCCTTAATAAGTTGGTAAAATCATTTATAATGACATTTAATGATTTAAAGATTTAAAATTTAAAGCACGTCATTGCGAGGAATAAAATGACGAAGCAATCCAGAATTGTGTACTGTTTTTTTTCTGGATTAGCTCCGCTGCGCTTCGGTTTGCTTCGGCGCAATGCTGTGTTTATTTGTAAAGGAGCGACTGACCGTGTAAAGTAATCTGCCAATTTGCACAAAACACGACATTTTAATAAATCAGAATACTAAAATCCGTTATTTTAAATTAATTAATATCTAAATTTACTAACACATTTGCAGTTATAGACAATTATGACTATTTTTGCACTATATTTAAACAATTTTTATTATATTATTATATAAACCATGTAATTTTTAAAAAACAAATCGAGTATATGAAATATTTAAAATTGGCTGTGTGTGTAATGGTTAGTTTGTTTTCATTTATAATTGCTCAATCACAAACTAATGAATTGTTTCCTGCGTGGGAATGGGTTATAAAACCTCAATTTGACATCGCAGGTTCGTTTTATGAAGGATTTGCTGCCATAAAAAAAGATGGCAAATGGGGATTTATTGATAAAACAGGCGCTGTTGTCATTCAACCGGAATTTGACGGAGTAAAAAATTTTTCGGACGGAATGGCTGCCATAAAAAAAGATGGCAAATGGGGATATATTAACAGTACGGGCGAAGTAGTAATTACGCCAAAATATTACGATGCATATAATTTTCGCGAAAATATTGCACGGGTAGAAAGATTCGAGAAAGATGAAGATTATTACATAAACAGAAACGGACATAAAACCCCGATAATTCCTGTAAAACACAAATCAAAAAAACTGACTCCGCGCCCGGAAAATAACAGTGCGGCATTTCCTGCAACAAAAAATGGCAGATACGGATTTGTTGACAAAAACAAAAATTGGGTAATTTCGCCTCAATTTGTTGAAGCAAAAGATTTTTCGGACGGAATGGCTTGCGTCAGTCAAAACGGTAAATGGGGATTTATCAGATTATATGCGCCATACGAATATGTCAACGAATATATAAAATCGAAAGTTAACAATTCGCAACACGGAGACATCGGAACGGAAATAATAACTTTGTTTGATGAGGCTATCGAAGATTTTGTTGAATCATCACTGTTCGCTATGGAATTAACCTTTTCGGATATCAGCGATTACGACGAACTTAACAATACATTTTTAATATCTACACACGCTTTCGGAAATTTGATATTAAAAGTAGAAAAAGAAGATGCGCGTTCGCTTAAATATAACTGGTCGCGAGTAAAGTTTTCCGAACCTGTTTTTACCATTGCACGAAATACCGAAACCGGACAATCTCAAATTATACTTACAAAAATCAATATAATAAATCCTGTTAACAAAAAAGTTCACATATGGAGTTCACACGAAAAATACGACTATAAAAACACAGCACAGGAAGAAACGTTTGAATATATAAGTATGAATGAAGCATTCAAAGATATTATCCTTCAACAAGATGATGACAGTAATATAAAGAATAAACCGGAAGAAGAAATCAATAAAACAGAAAAGGAAATCAGTAAACCGGAAGAAGAAATCAATAAAACTGAAAAGGAAAATACGAATCAATCGTAAGCAATATATTCGCCTTAATGGATGAATGATGCGTTTTTTACAAAATATTTAACTATCTTTGTGAAAAATACGAATTATGAAAAAGATATTTACAACATTTATTGCAATTATTTGCATCGTACAGATAACCAAAGCGCAGACTGACGATTTTGCTCAACTGAACAACAATACGCTGCGCCTGAAAAACGGAACGGTAATAAACGAAGGCGATATGATTTATTTAGGAAATCCGACAGGTTGTTATGAAAACTGTTTTGAATACATATTTCAGGAACCTGAAGAAATGATTCCTAAAATTACGCATAAATTTACCAAAAACGTTTATGCTCTTTATTCGGGCGAAAAGGTAAGAGTAAAGAAAATCAAGCAGATAAGTCAAAAAGATGAAAAAACGTGGCTGATAACTTTGTATTATCTTCCAAAGAAAGAAAATCTGTACTGTTATCTTGAAAAAGCGCTCAACGCCGGCGAAATTGTAATAACACAAACTAACAGTACGCTGATTCAGCAGGATACTAAACCTGAAATAAAACAAACGGAAACAGAGAACGTACAGGAAAAAACTACAGGCAATTTCAGTGTAGCCGACGAAATTCGCAAGTTAAAATCTCTGATGGACGAAGGAATTATCACAAAAGAAGAATTTGAAAAACAAAAGGCAAAATTACTTGAATAAAACATCATTCGGATTTCGCAATTTGAATGTGTAATTTTTTAATTTGTAATTTCGGAAAAGTCTTTCCAGAAATCAGGATACGATTTTGTAACACATTCGGCATTTTCTATTATTATATTTCCCGATGCATTGACAGATGCGGCAGCCAAAGCCATCGCTATTCGGTGATCGTTATGAGCGCTGACTGTTGCCGAACCGATGCTGTTGCCGAAAATATACATTATATCTTCTTTCAGTTCGATTTTTATACCGAGTCCGGCAAATTCGGATTGCAGAATTTTCGCTCTGTTGCTTTCTTTATTTTGCAGTCGCAATGCGCCTTTCACAATGCTTGTGCCTTTGCAGTTTGCCGCCAGAGCCACAATAGCCGGAAATAAATCGGGACAATCGGTTGCATCAAATTCAAAGGCATTCAACCGATTTTTTTCTACTGTAATTTTATTTTTCTCAATCATCACATTAGCGCCGCAAAGCCGCAATACATCAAGCATTGCAACATCGGCTTGTTTTGATTTCGGGTTTAAATTTTCAACAGTAATGTTTCCGCCTGTCGCCGCCGCTGCCAGCAAACACGATACGCCGCTCCAGTCGCCTTCAATGTTCAGTGTGCAGGCATTGTAAGACTGGTTGCCTTTTATAAAAAAACTCTTATAATTTTTGTTGATAATTTTTACGCCAAATTTTTCTAAAATACTTACAGTTAAATCAATATAAGGTTTGCTGTGAAGATTTTCGACATCAATAACAGAATTTTCGCTACAAAGCGGTAATATTGTCAATAAGCCCGAAAGCGTTTGAGATGTGCCGTTTGCATCAATTTTTATTTTTCCGCCTTTTATTTTTCCTTTCAGTCGTACAGGTAAATATTTTTTATTTTCGCATTTCATTCCCAATAAATTCAAAGCTTGCATCAAATCGCCGATATTTCTGTTCAAAAGCGTATTTTTGCCCGACGCTTCAAAATCATCCGAAAAAAAACCTGCAACAGGTGCAAACATTCTCAAACACAACGCCGATTCTCCGCAGTATAAATTTGTTATTTTGTTTACGAATGTGCCTGTTATTTGTATTTCGCTGCTGTGTATTTCTATTTCTGCGCCAAGCGATTTTATTATGTTTATTGCAGTTTCGACATCATCGCACAAAGTGAAATTTCGGATAATTGTTTTGCCTTTGCATAAAACCGAAGCTGCAAACGCTCTTATCAACATGCTTTTTGATGCCGGAGCGTAAATATTTCCGCATATTTTACATGGATTTAATTTTATTTGCATAATTCAGATATTTAATATTTTACGCATTGAATCAATATCAGGTTGCTGTTGCGTAAAAATTTTGTAGGCGAAAATACCTTGATGCAGTAACCAAAATCTGCCATCAATATATTGACAGCCTTTTGATTGCGCCATATTAAAAAATGCAGACTGTTGAGGCGAAGCATCGAAAATAATTTGCCGTGAATTTAAATATTTTGCATCAACAACACAAACATCGGCAGGCAAAGCGTTTACTATCAGTTTTTTGTTTGAAATATTTTTATTTATTGCATCCATGCCTATTACTTTGCAATTTATTTTTTGGGCAATGCTGTTTGCCTTGTCGGATGTTCGGTTTACTATTGTAATATTTGCGCCGAGTTTATGCAAAGCAAAAGCAACGGCTCTTCCTGCTCCTCCCGCTCCGATAATTAAACATTCTTCGCCGACAATATTAACTTTAAAATCAATCAAGGTTTGTAAAACGCCCAAATAATCAGTGTTGTATGCTTTCAGTTTATTGTTGTCGTTCATAACTATTACATTTGTTGCTCCTGTCATTTCGGCAGTTTTGTCCAATTCATCAACAATTGCCAGCGCTTCAATTTTTATCGGTATGGTAACGTTTACTCCGCACAATGTGTTATTTCGTAACAGATTTTCCACATATTTTACATCTGTGGTTTCGATTAATGAATATTCAAAATCACAACTGCCGTATGCCGCCCTGAACAGCGAAGGGCTTTTACTGTGTGATACCGGTTTCCCGACAAGTGCAAATTTTTTCATTGTTTAATATTTTATTCAGTTCTTCAACAGTCATTTGACCTTCTGCCGACTGCCGTCCTTCTTCGCAGGCAGCATAAATAAACGGAGCGCCAAGTTCCAAACTTTTTATCCGCGTTTTTTTTCCCAATTCTCCCATCGAAAATGCTATTAACCGTTTTTCGGTTTCGTATAACGAAAGAATTATCGAAATATCATCAATTTTCTGCGCCCGGGTTACAATTTTTATAAAATCAGGATTGAATATTCCGGCTTGTGAAATAATATTTTTAAGTATATCAATATCAGGCGTTTCATTAAAGTTGTGATAGGATATTATTATTTTACGGTTGAATGAGCGTGCAACATCAATAAGTTTTTTTCTGTAATTTTCGTCCGATTCAAGTTCAATATCAATATATGTTGCTCCGTTTTTTGCTGCAACTGTCAACAGTTTCAATCGTTCGTCATCATTGTAAATTCCTGTACGACAGGTTGCAATTAAAGGAATTTCAAACATCAGAAGTTTTTTTATTTCATTAGGTTCAGGTTTTATTTTATCCAGACGCAATTCTGCCATTTCGCATTTTTGCAATATCGAAATACATTTTTTGATATCCTGTTCTATGATGCTTACACAAATCATGATTATTTGAAAATTGAAATTAAATATTTGAAATCACTAATCTTTATGTTTTTTTCGAACGGTTTTCCTGTTTCTTTTATCAACACAAAATTTATTTCATCATCACTTTTTTTCTTGTCGGCAATAATTGTTCTGAACAGTATTTCGTCATTTATATCCGTGTGCAAAGGTAAACCCAGATTTGAAAGCAGATTTTTTATGCGTACAACATCATCATTCGAAATCAAATTGAAATGTTTCGAAATTTTTGCTGCAAACATTATTCCGATGCTGACGGCAAATCCGTGTGAAATATCTGAATTTCGTTCAATTGCGTGAGCCAGAGTATGTCCAAAATTTAAAATCCGCCTTGCACCTTTTTCAAATTCATCACTGTTTACAATATCGGCTTTGTGCTGTATCGATTTTGCAATCAATTTTTGTAAAATTGTTTTATTGCGTTTCAAAATTACATCTGTGTTACATTCTATAAAATCAAACATTTCCGAATCTTTTATCAGCGCAATTTTTATAATTTCGCTCAATCCGCCGATAAATTCATTTTGAGGAAGAGTGGCAAGCATATTTGTGTCGCAAATCACAAATTCGGGCTGGTTGAAAGTTCCTATCATATTTTTGAACCTATCGAAGTTTACTCCGTTTTTTCCGCCAATCGAAGCATCCACCTGCGATAGCAGCGATGTAGAAACAAATCCAAACCGTAAACCGCGCATATAAATCGATGCCGTAAATCCTGCAATATCACAAGTTATTCCGCCTCCGACTCCTGCTATAAACGTTGATCTGTCGGCTTGAAGTTCAATTAACTGTGAAATTATGTTTTCTACAGTTTTAAGCGTTTTGTTTTTCTCGTCGGCACAGATTTTTATGCAGTTGAATTTTCTAAAAAACGGATATAAATCAAAAATATTTTCGTCAATTATAACAATAACTTTTTGTTCGGAAAAATAATTCTGAAATTTGGTAAAATCTTCATCTGTAATTATTTTGGAATATTTTCCTGTTGCCGTTTTAATTTCTGTAGCCTGCATGTTTTATGTTTCAATTATAAGCAAAGTTAGCATTAAATTTTCGACATCATGCACAAACAGGTAAAAATTGCAGTCATTGCGCAGCACGCAGCGATTTAATAATTTAAATAGTTAAATTTTTAAATCCTTAAATCTTTAAATTATTAAATGTCATTTGCATTTATAACTTTTTTATAATAAATGATTTCACCACTTATTAAGGAGCGAATAAGTATTTTTTGAAGTATAACCAATTATCAAAAAAAACTTGATTGGAATGTTTGTCCGTTATTAATTATTGGCTTTTTTGATAACAGTTTCTTTATGCTTTCTGTCATATTATCCGAATCAATTCTAATGACTGTATTATCTTCTTTGAGAAATTGTCTATTGAGGTCATACATTGGATTTTTTGCGTGTTTTGCTTCGTTATAAATTACTGCCCTTTTAATTCCGTATTCTTTTGCGTTGCCCATTGCTAAACGCGCTCCGCAATCAAGTTTTTGGTTATAAATTCCCCAGCGTGAAGCAGAATCTTGTGCATAACTCGCAGCTAAAACTACAGAATCACAAAACAATGCTTGCAGCCTGTCTCGTTCTTTGTAACGACTGCTTAATTCCATTTTTGTCTTAAAATCTTCGTAATATTCAGTTACAAGAAGTCCTCCTGCCTCTACAATTTCCAATGCCAAATCTTTATTTTTTACGGGCAGGATGTTATTTAACGGACTCGGCAAAATAGCAATTGTTTTTCCTCCTTTTTCCAACGCGGTTTTATGTGCAATAGAGTCGCAACCCAATGCCAAGCCACTGACGATAGTAGCGCCGTGCTTGAGAATTTCGGCTGTTACCATTTTTTCAGATTTTTCTATTTTTTCGTCAGGGTTAAGTAATCCGATGACAGCAACATTCAAATTTGATTCAATCAACAAATCAATATTGCCTTTGTAAAAAAGAAATACAGGCTGTTCACTTGCTTTTACTTTTCCTCGATATTTTGGGAAATGCTTGTCGCCAAGAGCAACTATTCCATCGCAGCAATCTTCAAAAGCGTTAATGCGTTTTTTTATTTGTTTTTTTTTGTCTTCAAAATTATCAACAGTAATTTGTTCATCTTGCCTTGAGTTTTTGTTTAATAACGAGATAATCTTTTCGATACTTTCATTACCTTTTATATTTTTTACAATCCACGCTCCGCCGATACGTTTATATGTTTTAGCGGCTAAAATATTTATAGCATTCTCTGTATATTTCATATTATTATTTTAATTTACAAAGTTATAAACTATTCCCATATTATACATATAATAATAATGGAAATAGTCTCTCTTTCTCTTGTGAATTTAATGCTGAAAAAGGTTTTCTATACAACCTTTGTGCATACAAATCTTTCTCTTTCGGTGACATAGTTTTTCCAACCGCATAAAAGATAACCGATTTTGCACCTTTGTCTAATAATGCCTGAATACAATCTTCGTCAATATTGACAGGTTTTGTATATAAATCATCTATCAGCAAAATGTCTTTGCCTTTTATTTCGTTTGAAATATGGCAAGTTTCAGCTGTAATTCCGGGATATGGCAAATCGCCATCGCCACTATTTAGATGCGTGGTTATTGTATTTGTGTGGCGAATAATATATTTAGCGCCGTTCTTTAACCAGTCAACTTTGTCACTCCAGCAGGATATTGTATCTCGAAATAAAAGTTGATTGGCGGTATAGCACTCTTCCTTTTTGGCACGAGGTACGACTACAACAGTCAACTGCTGAAGTCCTGATTGACGATGTACTTGTGGCAAATCCTCGTCTAAAATGTCAGATAGCCATTCAGTAGCATCTTGCAGTTCCATATCAGAGGGCTTTATGGCATCGTTTTTTAATATCCAGAAGTTGTGTTCAAATGTTTGTTTTTGATTCCATCTTCGATTACCTCCTATATAGTTGGCGTGATAAAATGCATTAACAGTTTCTGAAATAAATTTTTCATTTTTCCGAATTTTTGTTGTTGGATCTGTAAACCGACTGATTTCCGGTTGAATTGTAAATTGTTTCATATTATTTTGATTTAATTTTAATAGAAGTAGTACGGACATTGCTATTTGTACTGCCTTGGTTTGTTGAGTAAATCTAATATTTCTTCTTTCTGTTCTTCATTTAGAAACTGTTTAAATTTCATTAAAAATTTATTTTATTGAACATCAGCATAATAAAAGCGAGATAA
>JAIRKV010000204.1 GCA_031259935.1 Prevotellaceae bacterium
AAAAACAGGAAAAATGAGACTTTCAAGACGTGCATTGCTCACAAAACCGAATGACTGGCAAGAACCCGAACGGCGTGAACGTGAACGCCCACGAAACAGTAATAATAACAGCAGACACAACAGTAACCGTCGTAACAGTAGAAGATAAGATGGTTTTTATAAGATTTTCACAGGAGTAATTTTTTTGAATTACTCTTTTTTTTCGATATACAGTCGCTCCTTAAAAAACGCTGAAATCATTTGTTATATAAATATTTATAAATGCAAATTGCCGAATAAAAATACCGTGTTTTACGTACATACAGGCTAAAAATCGGCAACACAGGAACAGGTTTTTTCTTCTTTGTGTTCGTCATTGCGAATTGCTATATATTTTTCATAGTGTCTCAAAAAAAGAATTATTTTTTTTCAAAAATATTTGCAAGATTAAATTTTTTTGTTGAACTTTACCAAATTTTTGTTCATTTTTTGTAAAATGCCGCGACAAAAGTATAAATTAAATACGGAAAGTTTGGATTTTGAAGTAATCAAAATTCCTTTAAGACGCAAAACACAACGTTTTTTTGTAATGTTTTTGCTGTCGCTGATATTGTTTTTTATTTATGCCTGCATGTATTCTCAATTTTTTGAAAGTCCGAAAATGCTGCTTTTGAAAAGCGAAAATATAAATGTGAAACTGAAATATGACTTGCTGCTTAAAGATGTTGAAAATGCGGATAAGTCAATAACGGAAATTAACAATCGCGACCAAAACGTATATCGCACGCTTTTCGGGCTGGATAAAATATTGTATACGGCAGAAAAGAGAAATATAAATTTTCAAAAAAGAGATTTTCTGCACGGTGTAGACAAAACATTTGTTGTTCTTGATGATTTTCGCCATAAAATTTATATACAGTCGAAATCATTTGATATAATTTCAAAATATGCTGCAAATATGGAAAAAATGGCGCTGTGTATGCCATCGATTCCTCCTATTGATTTAAGAAAAGTGAGAAATATCGGTAATTTTGGAAGACGAATGCATCCCGTATATCACAAAATACATCTTCATGAAGGATTGGATTTTTCAGCAGATACGGGCAATCCTGTTCATACAACCGGAGATGGAATTGTTTCAAAAGTACGATATTCTTCATCTTATGGCAATGTAATTGATATTGACCATGGATTCGGATATTTAACACGTTATGCTCATTTGTCAAAAATATTTGTTAAAGAAGGAATACAGGTAAAACGTGGCGAAACCATAGGATTATCGGGTAATACGGGAACATCTACCGGACCGCATTTACATTACGAAGTAAGATATTATGGAACAGCGATGCATCCGAAAAAATATTATGTTGATGAATCTTCGGAAATCAGTTATGATAAAATTATAAACGGTAATAAATAAAATGAACGAATGGAAATACGATGAACAGTCGCTGACATATAAAAAAATAAAAAAACCAAAACAAATATTACGTAATTGCGTTGTATATTTTGTTTCATCAATTGTGCTTTCGGCAATTTATTATGTGATTTTTGCACTGACGGTTGATACCGCACAGGAAAAACAACTTAAAAAAGAATATGCATATCTGGAGTCGGCATACGATTCGTTAAATACAAACTTTTTGAAAGCAAAGGTTGTTCTTGAACATATAAAACAAAAAGACACAATGATATACCGTTCGGTATTCAAAACTAACCCGACGGAATCGGAATTAACATTTGAAACAAAAAATTTCAGCATGGCAAGCATAATGGAAAATTACGATATTGTAAATATGACGGCAACAACCATAGAACAGCTTGTTGAGCGCGTTCGGCAAAACCGTGCAAAAATAGAAAAAACAATATCGGAAATAAACGCAGACAAGACAAAATTCAGAAATATTCCGGCAATACAACCTGTTGAAAATAAAAATCTTAAATATAACAGCGTATCGGTAGGAATGAAAATACATCCTTTTTATCGTATTCCAAAAATGCATACGGGTTTAGACTATACTGTTCCGGTAAATACAAAAGTTTTTGCTACCGCTGATGGATTTGTTGAAAATATTATAGACGATGCGGCAAAAGGAACAGCAATTTATATCAATCATGGCAATGGATACAAAACAGTTTATGCGCATCTTTCCAAAGCGCTGGTTAGCAAAGGTACAAAAGTCAAACGCGGTAAACTTATCGCATTATCAGGCGACTCGGGATTGTCAATTTTTCCGCACTTACATTACGAAGTATGGAAAAACGGCAAACTGTTGAATCCTATAAACTGTTTTTTTGCCGAATTAAAACCTGCACAATTGAAAGAAATGATATATGCATCATCAAACATTGGACAGTCGCTTGATTAATAAATTAATACAAATTTTCAGTCAATTCTTCCCAATGATGGTTCAGATTTATTTATTTACCGTTGTATACAATTGTAAAAAATCTGTTTTGCAGTGAAATTTAATACATGATAAGGCAATTAAATATTTTATCTGAAAAATTTTCATTATTTTTGTCGATTATTTTCATTAAAAAGCACAACAAAATGGCAGGAATTGGCTCTATTATAAAAAAAATATTCGGTTCAAAAGCTGAAAGGGACTGGAAATCTACTCAACCTTATGTTGACGAAATAAAAAAAATATATCCTTCAATTGAAAAATTAAGCAACGACGAACTTCGCGCGCGCACGAAAGTTTTGCAACAAAAAGTTAAGGACAGGATAAAAGAGATTTCATTCGACATTATAGCCCTTGAATTTGAAATAGAGTATCAGGATGATATAAAAATAAAAGAAAAAATTTACGAAAAAATAGATAAACTTAAAAAAGAAGTTAATGAACGAATTGAAGAAGTACTTCTTGAAATTCTTCCCGAAGCATTTGCTATTGTAAAAGATACAGCCCGCCGCTTCAAAGAATACGATGAAATTGAAGTTACCGCCAGCGATTTTGATAAAAATTTGTCGGCAACACGCGAACAGATTCGCATCGAAGGCGACAAGGCATACTGGGCAACATCGTGGATTGCAGGCGGAAACATGCAACGCTGGAATATGGTGCATTATGATGTACAACTGTTTGGCGGCGTAGTTCTTCATCTCGGCAAAATAGCCGAAATGGCAACAGGCGAAGGAAAAACGCTTGTCGCCACATTGCCTGTTTTTCTGAATGCGCTTGCTGGAAAAGGCGTGCATGTTGTAACAGTGAACGATTATCTGGCAAAACGCGACTCTGAATGGATGGGACCGATTTATGAATTTCATGGATTGTCGGTTGACTGTATTGATAAATATCAGCCGAATTCTGAAGCCAGACAAATGGCATATCTGGCTGATATAACATTCGGAACAAACAATGAATTTGGCTTCGACTATCTTCGCGACAACATGGCTATAGATATAAAAGATATAAGTCAATATAATAATGAATTATCTGAAAAAAAATGGACAGACAAACATGCAAATGAAGAAACAGAAAAAGACAGTATACTTGAATCATGCTTTGAAAAATATTCTAAAACAGCGAAATATCCGATAGATGATGATTTTAAAAAAACAGTTATAAAAAGAATGGGAATATTGGATTTGAGAGGACATCATTACGCTATTGTCGATGAAGTAGATTCGGTGTTGATTGACGATGCGCGTACGCCATTGATTATTTCAGGACCTGTGCCTCGCGGCGACGACCAGCTTTTTGATGAATACAAACCTTTGGTTGAACAACTTTATAATTTTCAAAAAAATTACGTTACGCAAATTCTTGGCGAAGCACGCAAACTGATTTCTGCAGGAAACGAAACCGAAGGCGGCAAATTGCTTTTGCGCGCACATAAAGGATTGCCCAAATATAAACCTCTCATCAAATTTTTGAGCGAGCAGGGAATGAAAGCCTTGCTCCAAAAAACAGAAAACACCTATATGCAGGACAATAATCGCCAAATGCATATTATTACAGACGAACTGTTCTTTGTGATAGAAGAAAAAAACAATACCGTAGATTTAACGGATAAAGGCATTGATCTTATATCCAAAAAAGTTGAAGACCAGAAATTTTTCGTGCTTCCCGATATAGGAAATGAAATTGCCGAACTTGAGAAAAAAGAACTGTCAACAAAAGAAAAACATGAAGCAAAAGAAAGCCTGCTGACCGATTATGCAATAAAATCGGAGCGCGTACACACGGTTCATCAATTATTGAAAGCCTATGCAATGTTTGAAAAAGATGTTGAATATGTTGTTATGGATAACAAGGTAAAAATAGTTGATGAACAGACAGGACGCATTCTCGAAGGGCGCAGATATTCCGATGGACTGCATCAGGCAATAGAAGCAAAAGAACGTGTAAAAGTTGAAGATGCAACACAAACATTTGCAACAATCACATTGCAAAATTATTTCAGAATGTATCACAAACTTGCAGGTATGACGGGAACAGCCGAAACCGAAGCCGGCGAATTTTGGTCTATCTACAAACTCGATGTTGTTGTAATACCTACAAATAAACCGATAATTCGTATCGACCATAATGATTATGTTTATAAAACAAAACGCGAAAAATATACTGCCGTTATTAATGAAATAGTTCGTTTAAGCAAAGATTTAAACAGACCGGTGCTGGTTGGCACAACATCGGTTGAAGTGTCGGAATTGTTGAGTAAAATGTTGAAACTGCGAGGCATAAAACACAACGTTTTGAACGCCAAACAACATCAGCGCGAAGCCGATATAGTAGCCGAAGCAGGACAGCCCGGAGCAGTAACAATTGCTACGAATATGGCAGGTCGCGGTACCGATATTAAATTGGGAGAAGGCGTAAGAGAAGCCGGCGGACTTGCAATTATCGGCACCGAACGGCATGAATCCCGTCGCGTTGACCGCCAGTTGCGAGGACGTTCGGGGCGTCAGGGCGACCCCGGAACTTCACAATTCTACGTTTCGCTCGAAGACAATCTTATGCGTCTGTTTGGCTCGGAACGTATTGCTAGAATAATGGACACTTTAGGATTAAAAGAAGGCGAAGTAATTCAGCACAGCATGATTACCAAATCAATAGAGCGCGCTCAACGAAAAGTTGAAGAAAACAATTTCGGCATTCGAAAACGCCTGCTCGAATATGATGATGTAATGAATTCGCAGCGCGAAGTTATCTACAAACGCCGTCGCAACGCTTTGTATGGCGACCGTGTCGAAGTTGACGTTAGAAACATGATGAGCGATTATGCAGGAACTCTTATTGATAAAAATGCAGGCAGCCTTGATTATGAGGGAATAACATTTGAAATTGTTCGAAATTTATCGGTTGAACCCGGATTTACTCAGGCAGAATTTGAAAATGGAAATACTGTCGAACTTGCCGAAAAATTACTCGAAAACGTTACTGTTTCATACGAAAATCGCATGAAATCACTTGCCGAAAAAATTTATCCCGTAATCAAAAACGTATATGAAAATCAAGGCTCGATGTACGAAAATATCCTGATTCCCATAAGCGATGGACAGCGAATATATCAAATAAGCGTAAATCTGAAAAAAGCCTGCGAAACACAGGGCGCCGAATTCACAAAAGTAATTACAAAAACAATAGTACTGATTACTATTGACGAGTACTGGAAAAAACATCTTGGCGAAATGGATGAACTGAAACAGTCGGTGCAAAATGCAACTTACGAGCAAAAAGACCCGCTTTTGATTTACAAATTCGAGTCGTTTAATTTGTTCGAAACCATGCTCACAAAAATTTGCAGGGATGTAACAGCATTTTTGTTGAGAACGGTAATTCCGCTACGCGATAAAAACGTTGCCGTACGCCACGAAGAACAGCGCAGGCGTACCGACATGTCGAGTTTGAAAACAGGACGCGAAAATTTAATGACAAACAGCAGCGAACAAAAAACCAACATGCCTGTGCGCGTTGAAAAGAAAACAGGTCGTAACGACCAATGCCCGTGCGGAAGCGGCAAAAAATACAAAAACTGTCATGGAAAAACGGTATGATTTTACTACAAAAAATTAAACTTATACCAGAGTCAACGCATTAAAATTTTGAGCAGTTTTATAAGGAAATCTTTGCTCCATGCTGCTTTCATCCTAAATTGGAGAAAAAAGTTAATAACTATGCAAAAAATTAGGAATAAATAATTGTAAATCAAAAAAAAGTATTACCTTTACATCGTAATAATAAATTAATAACTATGTCTTATATAGTAGAACAGGAGACCTTTGCAAAACCTCAATAAACTTGATTTATCGAAAAACTTTTGAGTTTTTTGTCAGAGGTGATTTTTGAAACATGTTTTCAGGCGGGTTTTTAGATTTTTTGGTGATTTTTTGCTCAAAAAGTGCTTTTTTTTGATATTATT
>JAIRKV010000240.1 GCA_031259935.1 Prevotellaceae bacterium
AAGCAATCCAGAATTATTATTTTTTCTACCAACAGTCTATACATTTTTTTGTTTTTTATTATTCATTCATTTTTTCTGGATTGCTTCGCTTCGCTCGCAATGACGAACAAAAAAAGAAAAAACTGTTCCTGTTTTACCGACTTTTATCATATATATATGTAAAACACGGTATTTTTATTCGATAATTTACATTTATAATTTGTGTATAATAAATGATTTCAGCACTTATTAAGGAGCGACTAATTAATTTATGCAGATTGCAGTTTGATAGCAGGTTGGTATAAGGAGTGTCGAATAAAAAGATAATCAGTGAGCGGATAATGACAAAAGTTCCGCTCTTCTATTTTTTTATCGGGCGGCAGTGAAAAAAATCTAAAAAACCGTCCGAAAACATGTTTCAAAAATCAACTTTGACAAAAAAACTCAAATTTTTTTCAACAAATCAACTTTATTGAACTTTTGCAAAGGTCTCGTGATTTTACATCCGATTTTTGTGTGTACGAGGCTTGTAAAACATTGTGAATAATGCTGTATATACAAAAAAGCCATATCAACAGATGCGGATTTATCATCGGAAGTTAATGAAAATTTTCCTTTGATTTTATCCGCATTTTGAATCTGCGCAGGCTTGACACATCAGGCATCCATCGGAATAAATAAGTGAGTCGGAGCCGCATTTTGGGCATATTAATCCGGGTTTGGCTTTTGTTCCATCGGGAATATATCGTTTGAGCGCTCGTTCAACTCCGTTTTTCCATGTATTTATAGTTTCGCTGTCGAGTTCCAGTCCTGCAACAAGGTTTACAACATCTATTATTGGCATTCCGTTGCGTAAAACTCCTGAAATAAGTTTTGCATAATTCCAAAATTCTGTGTTAAACATGTGCGAAATTCCGCCTATTGTATTTGTATAGCCAAATTTATCGATATATTGAAAATCGTAACGCGAACCTTTGTCGGTCTTCACTTTCAGTATCTTCCCCATTGTGATGGTTCGAGGAATAGGACGAACATCGTCATCTACGATACCTGTAAAAATTTCGTATGGTTTGCCTTCGTACAGTCCGACAAAAGCAATCCACTGCTCATTTCCGTTCTGGAATCTGATTACATCGGCATCAAGCGAAGCGGGACGTTTGGCAGGCATTTGGTTCATTTGTGCTTTAGCATCATTTGCCGATACCAGAACTCCGGAGCGTGATCCGTCGCGATAAACCGTAATTCCCTTGCAACCGCATTCCCATGCCGTTTTATATACTTCGGCAACTTTTGCTTCGGTAATATCGGCAGGCAGATTAACGGTAACGCTTATCGAATGGTCAACCCATTTTTGCATTTCGCCTTGCATTTTTACTTTTTTCACCCAGTCTATATCTTGTGCCGTAGCGTTGTGATATGGTGATTTTTTTACTAAATCATCTATTTCTTCTTTGGGAAGATTCTTTATTTCGTCAATGTCATATCCATTAACTTCGCACCACGTAAGAAATTTATGATGAAACACATAAAATTCGGTAAAGGCATCTCCTGTTTTATCAATATAATCTATCGTAACATTCTTATCGTTGGGATTTACTTTGCGGCGGCGTTTGTAAACAGGCATAAATACAGGTTCTATTCCTGATGTTGTTTGCGCCATTAAACTCACTGTTCCTGTCGGGGCAATGGTGAGCATAGAAATATTTCGCCGTCCCGTTTTTATCATTTCTTTATACAGGTCTTCGTCCTGTTTGCGAATACGATTTATCACAGGATTGTTTTCTTCGCGTTTTGCATCGTAAATTGGAAATGCGCCGCGTTCTTTTGCCATTTTTACGGATGTTCTGTAAGTTTCCATTGCCAGTATTTTTTGTATTTCGGAAGCAAATTCTATTGCTTCGTCCGTTCCGTACCGAATACCGAGAGCGGCAAGCATATCTCCTTCGGCAGTTATTCCCAAACCTGTACGGCGACCGCGAATACACTTATCTTTTATTTTTTTCCACAATTCAATTTCTACTCTTTTTACATCGGCTTCTTCGGGGTCTTCATTTATTTTTGCCATTATGTCATCGATTTTTTCAAGTTCCAAATCAATCAAATCGTCCATCATTTTCATTGCTATTGCAACGTGTTTTTTGAACAGTGTTTTATTGAATTTTGCCTTATCGGTAAACGGATTTTCGACATAACCGTATAGATTTATCGCAAGTAAACGGCAACTGTCGTAAGCGCACAAAGGTATTTCGCCGCAAGGATTTGTTGATATTGTTTTGTATCCGAGATCAGAATAACAGTCTGCCACCGATTCGCGAATTATCGTATCCCAAAACAAAATACCCGGCTCGGCGCTTTGCCATGCATTGTGAATTATTTTATCCCAAAGTTTTTTTGCATCTGTTTCGACTTTAAATTTCGGTTCTTTTGCATCAATCGGATACTGCTGCATATATGTTGTTCCATTTATTACGCAGCGCATAAATTCATCGTCGATTCTGACCGAAACATTTGCTCCGGTAACTTTCAATCCGTCAACTTTTGCATCTATAAACTGTTCAACGTCAGGATGTTTTATGGAAAGGCTCAGCATTAAGGCTCCACGCCGTCCGTCCATGGCAACTTCGCGCGTCGAGTTTGAATAACGTTCCATAAACGGTACTATTCCGGTAGAATTTAAGGCGCTGTTCATTACCGGACTTCCTTTGGGGCGAATATCCGACATGTCGTGCCCAACTCCGCCGCGGCGTTTCATAAGTTGAACCTGTTCTTCGTCAAGCCGTAAAATTCCGCCGTATGAATCTGCATGTTTATTATGTCCAATTACAAAACAGTTTGACAATGAAGATATTTGATAATGATTTCCAATTCCCGTCATTGGTCCTCCCTGCGGAATAATATATTTAAAATTTTTGAGAACGGCAAACAGTTCATCAAAGGTCAACGGATTGTTGTATTTTTTCTCGATGCGTTCAAATTCCGCAGCCAGCCTTCGATGCATGTCTTCGGGTGATTTTTCGTATATGTTCCCAAACGAATCTTTCATCGCATATTTGTTAATCCATACCGAAGCGGCAAGTTCATCTCCCTTAAAATATTTGATACATGCATCCAAAACTTCGTCGAAAGTGTAGGTTTGCCTGTTTTCTTCTTTAATCTGTTTTGTGTCCTGTTCGACCAAATCCAAAAAAGATGTTTGTTCTGTTGACATAATTTACTGTATATTTTATGTGTTTTTATTATATATTTCCTATGTATTTTAATCTGAATTAATAACAAATCGGTTACGAAGTTACTACGATAAGATATAACATCTCGAATTTTATCATTTTGTTTACGAACATTTTTTTAACAAAATGCCGTTATCAATTAAAAGACAGATTAAAAGATATTTTTTTTTGAAGGGCTGGAAGTGATAAAAATAAAAAAACTGCCTTTCAAGAAGGCAGTTTTTTTTTGAAGTTGTGATTTTATTGTTTATTGCAACTTTCTTGTGACACTTTTATTCCGGTGTAGCAATTTTGAGATTCCGATATAAAAACTACTTTACGAGGATTGTTTACATCGGGATTATCCGCATAATTTGCATTGAAACTAAGCGTAATGCTCGAAAATGGTGCCGTTCCGGATGCATTGATATAGTCAATTTCCGCATCTTTCAGCACTCTGTTAACTTCGTCAATAAAATTGTCGGAAAGAATGCCTTCTTCAGCTAACAAATTCAGAGTAACATCGCCGCCGTCGCAATTAATATCACCGGCAGAAACGCTTTCAACATTTTGAATTTGAGGAATTGTAACACAAATTTCCTGCTGTCCGAATACATTATTGGCAAAAACGAAACATGCCAATAGTACTAATGATTTTCTAATAATTTGTAACATAAAAAATTTTTTTAATGGTTTCTAAATAAAAATAAACATATTCAAAATATGTTTTACAAAAGTAATGGTTTTATATGAACCTGCAAAATTTTTATTACTAATCAATATAAAATATTGTTAATATATTTTAATTGGTTGGTAAATGCAATATAAAACCGCAAATTAATAAATAAATAAATTCACATTGAATATTGAATATATATTTGTTTATTTACCTCAATATCTGCGTTTTTATTTGAATTTATTCATTCAGCATTAAACTCATATAAGGTGTTTGACCGTCAAAAACAAATTGTGTAAGTTGAGCAATCTTCCACGCTTCATGTGAATTTTCAAACGGCAATTTTATACATTCGCCGTTTGATATTCTGTAACAGCCGCTGTTTTCAGCAATTACACTGTCTTTTACAAAAACTGCCGTATGGCAGTTGCGATATTTTTTTGCGTAAAGCTGCAATATTTTTTCCACACATATTATTCTCATCATGCCAATGGCTTCGCAGTGTTTTTTTTGAGGAATATCAATATAAGTCAAACTGTCTGCTGCTGTTTTTTCCGATATTGTTTTAAGCAGGCTTGCAGATATTTCGCGCGTATCGGCAAAATGTTCATTAACTGTAATATTGCTGTTTACAAGTGATACAAATGATATTCCAGCAATTTTGTTTCCGTATTCGGCAATTAATATCAAGCCGCTGCTGTTGTAAATATCTTCGCAGACAATTTCAAAATCGCTGAAAGAATGTTGTATGCAGAAATTGCGTTCGCTCATTTTGCGGTCAAAATATTTGAATGTTTCGTGTTTGTTTGCTTCCGAATATTCATATATTTTACAATCGTTTTTGATATTAAAATTACGGGTATTTATTTGTGTTTTGGTGCGGTAAAATATGGTTTCATAGTCATTTTTCCCATAAATATCAAACAGATACGAATCGGCAGGAATAAGGAAAGCTGCATAAATGCCGTCAGCAAACAACTGTCTGTAAGTTTTTTCCAAAAGTTTTGTCATTAAGCCCTGTCTGCGAAAATTCGGATGCGTGCATATTGCCGATAAATATGCCAAATCTATTTTTTCGTCAAAAAAAGTCATCATATACGGAATCGCCTGCAATGCGGCAACAGGATTGTTGTTTTCAAATATTGCAAAATGATTTTTTTCCGTATACCGTTTATCAAAATAAAAATCTGCAAATTTGTCGCTGTCATCAAAACAAAGTTTATACAATGCTTTTGACAGTTCTTTTAATTTCATCTGTTTTGCCATATCAATATTTATATCGACATCATTCATTTCTGCAATTAATGATTATAAATATTCGGATTTTCAACGCTTTCAAACGCTATCGGCTAATTGAACTCTGTGTTTTTCCAAAATCATTTCGGGTTGATACGATAATTTTGCTTTTCGCAAACCGGGAATATCAAGGTCTTCTTCTCGATTGATATAAATATATTGTTCGGGAATGTGTTTTGCGAACAGGTTGTTTATCATGGCGTAAGCGCCTTCTACGTTTCTGTCGGCTTTTTCGATGCAAACATCAAATGTTTCATAATTTACAGGATTTCCGTAAGTGAATGCCGTTATTTTTCCGTTTACAAACAATACGCCGCCAAGCAAATCCAGCGCTTCCATGTTGTTTATTGCCAAAGTCAGCGCTGTGCGTTCAGCCAGTAAGGCATCCTGTTCTTCTGCGGTTACGTTTTTGCTGTACCACGATTTTTCGAGTTCGATACATTCGCCAATCAAGTCAGGACTAAGAGTTTTGTATTCGTAATTATCATTATTTTTTATAAATCTGTTGATAAAATTTCGTTTCGGCTGCAGTTTTTTCCCTTTCAGTGTTACAAGATTTTCGCGCAAATAGATATAATCCGAATATTTTCGATTTACCGAATATTTGAATGTTTTTGGCATGGCTTCTTCAAGTTCGTTGCACATATTTTTACATGCGCCTTCTATTCTGAAAGGTTTTTGCATCGATTTTGCATCAACAATTATTTCATTCAGGGCGTGTCGCAAATTTCCTTCACCGACAGGCATCATGTAAACAAGTTCGTTGCCGTAAAAGAAGCGCATCAATAAAAAATCATCGACAACAGCATACTGCGTGCCATACATAAACGACCAGCTGAATAAATTTGCAAACGACAATTCGCAATTTCGCCGCCATTGTTTAAGTGTAAACGACTGTATAATTTTTTTATCATCTAATGTTATGTTTTTGAATGATATCATTGTGTTTTTGTTTTGTGTATTAAACTCAATCTTTCAAATCCCAGTTTATCGGCTCAAGACCCTGCTGTTCCAGCAATTCGTTAGTTTTTGAAAAATGTTTACAGCCCGAAAAAGCATTGCCTGCAAGTGGAGATGGATGTGCCGCTTCCAGTACAAAATGTTTTTGTGTATCAATCAAAACTTTTTTTGAACGGGCAAAATTTCCCCAAAGTAAAAATACAACGCCATTTTTATTTTCCGAAATTTTGCGAATTACGGCATCCGTAAATGTTTCCCAACCTATTTTGCTGTGCGATGCGGGTTCGTTTGCGCGTACGGTAAGTATTGAGTTTAACATAAAAACGCCCTGTTCAGCCCATTTTTCGAGACAGCCGTGATTTGGCGGCGTAATTCCCAAATCGTTTTGAATTTCTTTATAAATATTTATTAACGACGGCGGTGGTTTCACTCCGTACTGCACCGAGAAACAAAGTCCGTGAGCCTGTCGTCTTCCGTGATAAGGATCCTGTCCGAGCATCACGACTTTTAATTTGTCAAATGGCGTTTTTTCAAAAGCAGTGAACATTAACTTTCCCGGCGGATATACGTTTATCCCCGCATTGATTTCTGATTTTACAAATTCGGTAATTTTTTCAAAATAAGGGCTGTCAAATTCGCTTTGTAAAATGTGTTTCCATGATTCTTCAATCTTTACTTTCATATATCGGTTTTTTATTATTTGCAAAAATAAGAAAATTAATTGATGCTGCAATTTTTTTTTGATAATATTGTTTTTGGATAATGTAAGGTAAATGTGTAAATATAAAGTTCATAATAATATTAATCAGCGTTATGCTTTCGGTAAGCGCCAAAATATTTCAACTCTTCCGTCAAATCCAAAAACGGATATTTTGCTTGTATTTGTTCGGTTTTTTCAAAATAAGTTTTTAGAAATTTTATGTGTTCATCACTGTCGGGATTGAATGCTTTGTGCGATTTTGCTGCATATATTTTTTTTATTTCTTCAATTATTTTCAATGATTCGTTGGATATTGCAGCATTTGAAAATTTTTGCCAGATATAATCAACAGCAAGATTTGAAGGATGCAGCATGTCGTCGGTATAAAAACGATAATCGCGCAATTCGTCCATCATGATTTCGTAAGCAGGAAAATATTCACAGCGTCTGCTGTTTTTGCAAATTTCATCAACAGCAATAAGCAGACGCGACTTGCTCAACTGATTTTCGTGAGCTCCATCGCTCAAATATCTTACGGGACTTACAGTAAAAATAAAATTTACTTCATTGTTGATTGTTCTGACATTTTGTATTGCCTCATTAATGATATTCACAATGATATCAATGTCCAAAACGGTTTTTTCAAATTCGCAGGCGGGAATTTTATGACAGTTTGCAACAATCTTGCCGGTTTTTTTGTATTTGTAAGCATTTGCCGAACCGAAAGTTATTATTATGTTTTCAGCATTATTTAAAAACTCCGAGCCTTGTCGATTTGCCAAATTCATTTTGGCTAAAGCCGACTGTTTTTCTGTTGCCGAAAATGAAGTGTGATAACAAAAATTATAATACAAACCGTTGTGTTGCAATAGATTGTTTTCTGTAATTTCCTTATTTGCAATCAACAGTTCAATGCAGTTTGCAATTGAAAGAGGATTATAAATAACGCCAAAAGGATTTATGCAAACATCAAATTTTGCATCACGCAAACGGTTTCCGATACTGTTTGCAAAACATGAGCCAAGCATCAGAATTTTGCCTGTGTGGCTTAATTTTTTGGCAAAAGGCTTTATTTCAATTTCTGTCTGTAATTGCATTGTTTTTATTTTTTTCATGACGCTAATATACTACATTTTTTAAACGTATGAATAAAATTAAACCTGTTTGTAAAATCAAAGACGCACAAAAACCATTGTGCGTCTTCATGTTGAGCTACCCGGATTCGAACCAGGACAAACAGAACCAAAACCTGTTGTGCTACCATTACACCATAGCTCAATTACCAAAACATGCTGTTTTGGGCTGCAAAGGTATAAAAAAAAATAAAAATCAAAATTTTTCAACAAAATATACCATATTCAAAACATTTAATTTTATAATAATCTTATTATAAATATTTTACAAACAATAATTTTAGAAAAACCATGTTTTGCAGTTCTTTGATTATAGCATTATATGCAATTTTAATGCGTTTTCTCTGCCGTGTGTATACATAGTCGCTCTTTAATAAGTGGTGAAATCATTTATTATAAATATTTATAAATGCAAATTGCCGAATAAAAATACCGTGTTTTACATGCATACATGCTAAAAGTCGGCAAAACAGGAACAGTTTTTTCTTCTTTGTATTCGTCATTGCGAGGGCGTTAGCCCGAAGCAATCCAGAAAGCACACAAAACACAAATCTGGATTGCTTCGTCGCTGCGCTCCTCGCAAAGAACTGTGTTAATATGCAAATTTTTGATGAAAAAAGTTATCAACATATACGCTTTTATTCATGATAATACTGAATGCCTGTTTGAGCAATTTGTTTGCTACTGCTATCAATG
>JAIRKV010000249.1 GCA_031259935.1 Prevotellaceae bacterium
GAAACTTTACGAACCATTGGTCGTTCGTGCAATCCGAGATATGTTGCTCCTATATTGAAATCTTTGTCTATTTCGTAATTAAGATGCATTCCATACATTGTTTTTTGCTGTAAACTGAACAGGCTGTTGTCTTCGAGCGAAACTTTCAATGTCATTCCCGATTGCAGATATGCAGAATTAATAATATTGACTGTTCCCATTGTATAATTTACAACATAATCAACATTTTCCATAAGTTTAACGCCATTCACCGTAACAGTTACCGAGCCTTCGGGACTGTTGGATGCGCTGAGCATTATTTCGGATGATCCTTCGGATTTGAACGAACCTTTTATGCTGAATTTATTTTTTTCGGCAAGTTCGCGAGCTTTTACCAGTGTCGAGTCGTATAATTCCTGAAATACATATTTTGAGGCTATTGCGCTGTTGTTTATTTTTTCTTTAAGATAGTTTCCGAACGGTTCGAGAACAGGGAATATGATTCGTCCGCGCGATGACAAAACCGTTATATCTTCTACAAAATCGAACATTCCATCAGGATATGCTTCCTGTGAAGAATTTATATTGTCAAGATTCAAAACTCTGATAAGTTGTGTGTTTTTTATTGCTCCTTCGGGCAAAAATGTCAATTCTGTTCCCGCTTCATCGTTTTGATAGTAAACATCAAGATAAAATTCATCTCTTGAGAATGATATTGATGAAACGGTATAAATATTTTTCATCATCAGTTTCCATGTAGGCAAAGACGGAGTCAGATTTGTTCCTTTCAGCAGTTTTGCTACCAGCACGTTTGGCGATATTATTCCATCTGTCGAAAGTTCGCCTACTTTATGCAAAACGCCGTTTGCCGTATATTCGTAAGCTACGGCAAGAACTTCATCGTTGTTAAGAGCGCTGTTCAGCGATATGTAGCCGAGCTGTTTGTTTACCGTATAATCCGTTCCTTCTATCAGTTTGCGGGCATTTTCAAGTTTTTCATAATCGTTTCCGCTAACCATCAGGTTTGAATTAAGATATGTTGTAACGTCTGAAACCGAACGAAATAAAGATGCATCCAGAATTTCGAGCAGTTTGTTTGCATTATTTGCGGGAAATGCCTGCGGATTTGGTTTTTGAAATCGCGATGCCTGATACATTACTTTAGGTTCGGCAAGGTCGATAAATCCGGCAATGCTTCGCGAATTGTCGAAATTGCTTGTTTTGTTTGTAACCCAAACTTCTATTCGCGTAATGTTTATACCCGACTGGATGTATGGAATGTTTTTCAGTGAGCGGTCGTAGTTGTCGCGAAAAGTTTGAGAAAGGAAAAAATGTCGGTTTGCATCGTATTCATCGGCTCGTATTTCAAAATCGTTGATTTGCGCTCCGCCTTTTATTTCCAGTGTTTTCGATTCGCTTTCCTGTTTCGATAAAACTCCGGAAACGGTTAATTTACCGAATTTCAAATCGGCTCTGATGCCAAACAGATTTTGCGCTCCCGAAATCAATGTTCCCGTAAGTGGAAAAGAAACATTACCTACTTCCAATTTTTGAATAATATCATCTTCGCCTCCTTCGTATCCTACTTTCAATTTTGTTTCAAAATCAAATGTTGCTTCGGTATTGTAATTAAATTCTGCTTTCACTCTTTCGCCGATGTTGCCCGACACGTTGAATTGAAGTTTTGTGTCAAAATCAAAACTTGTTGACGAACGATAGTTTGCGGCAACCATAGGATTGGTCGTTTTCGTATTGTTGATTGTAAAAATAATTTCTGCCGATCCCTGTACGGCTATTGCAATTTCGTTTCCTCCGAAAATCGAACCGAAAATATTATTGTCAATTCTCATAGAGCCTCCAAGTATGTTCATGCCCGAACTGCTTTGCGAAGATGAAGTTGATGTATTTCTTTGTTCTATCCATGAATTACGAACCGAATTTTGAATTTGATATTTTTCAAATTCATCTTTATCCATTACTTTTAAAGGATGCGATTTTTGACTGCCTTCCATTTGATAAAATATATATTTATCGCTAACGGGATCATATTCTATTATCACATTTTCTTTAACATCAATCCATCTTTGGTTATTTTTCGAGTCTGACGACTGAGCCGACATGTATGTTATAATCATACACATCAAAAATATTACCGCGAATATTTTTTTTGTTAATAATTCAAAGTATTTATATTTTATATTTATCATATTCAGAGTATTTTCAATTAATTAAAGTTGTTTTAATGCTTGTTTTATAATAGATTCGACATTTAAGTCGGGATCTTTCAAAAGTATTGCATCTATACATTTTTCAACAGCGTTTTTTGTAAATCCAAGCGTAGTCATTGCCGACACGGCTTCATTGCGAACATGGCTGTTTCCGGATATAAAAATATTGCCGGCAGGCGTTTTTGATATTTTATCTTTCAAATCGACAACAATGCGTTGCGCTGTTTTCAAGCCTATTCCTTTCACGCTTTTAAGTTTTGTTATATCATCTTTTTCTATTGCCATGCGTACTTCGTGCGATGTTATCGACGACAGCATCATTCGCGCTGTGTTTGCTCCTATTCCGTTCACCGAAAGCAAAAGACGAAAAACGCTGCGCTCGTCTTCATCAAAAAAACCGAACAGTACATGAGCATCTTCGCGAACAATATAATGCAGCAGCAGGCGCACTTCGTGGCGTTTATATATTTGGCTGTAAGTTTGCAACGATATGTTAATAAAATAACCTGTTCCGCCTGTTTCTACAACAGCATAAGCAGGCGTCAATTCCGTTATGCTTCCTTTAATATATTCGTACATAAAATTAATTTCGACTTTTATAATCCGCAAAATTATAATTATTTTCAACAACTTGTATTTTTTATGAACATTAGACTTGTTTTTTTGTTAAATTTAACATCCGACAAGCATTTAATCGGTGTTTTTGTATGAAAATTATACAGTTATTCGATAAAAACATTCTGCAAAATGTATAATTTGAACAATATTTTATTATCCGCTGATTTTATGATAACTGTATTCACAAGAAGCAACCTGCAGTAAATCTCAGTTAAAAGGATATCGCCGCTATTAACCGTATTATGAAACTGTTTTCAAAATTTGTTTTACAGGTTCTTATTCCCAACGTTATCGGATAAGACATTCTAAACAAGTATGTATCAAACAAAAAGTCTGTTCCGAATGAATGAATATTATTATTTGTGCCTGTTATATTTTTTGTCTGCGCAAAATCGTAAAACAAATTTGTGCGTATGCGGGTGATATATGCCAGCGCTCCTAAATTAACATCAGGATAAGCAACAGGAAATGTGTAATCTGCCGAAAACATGTTAAGTCTTTTGCTTATCGTGCTGTTTGTTTCTCGCGGAAAATCATAAATCGAAGAATAAATATATCGCTTAACGTTCTGTTTTTGATGTAATGCCGACAATTGCAAGCCATGCGATACAAACAGTCCGGGAATGTATGCTGTAATTTTTCCGCCGTAAATGTTTCCGAAATTTTCCGTGTCGAAAGGCGAATTTTTAAATTGAAGATTTAATATTAAACCCCATTTTGGAAAAATATCTGTCGGCGACAATCGTCTGTAAATAAAGGCATTTGCGCCGTATTCGGCAAGATTGGCTTTTTTCATCGATAAATGGCTTGGCGCAAAATATTTTGTGTTGCTTACTGAAAATCGGATACTTGGAGTTATTCCCCGTACATATCTCGAGTTTGAAAAAACAAAAGGAATGTAAGTTGTAGCCTCGATGTTAAATCCGGTTTCGTTTCCCATGCCTGCATTTCCTTCGTTTATCAAAAGATTTTTACCGCCGCCATAATGTCCGTCGATACTGACAACTGGAAACCAACCTGTATATGTAAATCCTGCATGTATTTCCGAATAACTGTTGCGATACGAATATGCTAACTGCGCTGTTGCATTTCCGAGCAAATTCTGGGAAATAACTGTTGCCCCCAAACTTAATTTATCATCTTCGTCATCGTTGCCGTAAAACGAAGCAATTGTTTCTTCGGGATTCATTCCCGCATAAAACGGCAGCCAGTTACGTATGCGAAATAAATTTGCTGTTTTTCCGTATGTTTTTGAATCGTACGTTTTCAGATTTTTCAGGTCAATGGTGTCAATTACAAAATTTTCCTGTGCGGCAGCAGTTTCGGCAAGTTCAAATTTATAAGGTTGCGTCCAGTCAACAGGCATATTTTCGTCAAATGCAATTTTTTTTGTTGCAAGTTTCAATCCGTTAGCGTAATATTCGGAATATACCAAATCATTGTTTTTGTTGCAGTTGGCGGCAACCGATCCAAATACGGAATTTGTCAGGCGATGTATTTTTTTTGTATCGGCAAATATCAGATACAGATTATCGACGCCGTCGAATCCCGAATTGAAAATAATATTTTCACCACAAAAAATAATATTGTCAATACTTGTAAACGACTGTTCAATCAAAATCTTCCACTTATTATTTGCAATATCTAATGTTTGCAACGATATTCCATCGTCCGAAAGCAAACTTGCGGCAATCGTGCTGCCCTGTTCGTTTATTGCCAGACCGACAACTGTTGCATTTTTCGGCGTTTTTATTTCGTATATTTCGGTAAAATCGGTTTTATTCAATATGCAAATAAAATTTTCATCATTCTTTGTATATTTGGCGGCAGCAAATATTTCGGCGTCAGCGCCGAATGCAAGTGTGCGATAGCGTGTGCGAGTCAAAGCGGTTTTAGTCTGTTTTGAATTTAAATCGTAAAATCTGACCGTATTGCTGCTTTTGGCTGTCCAGCGAATATCGCGGATATTTTCAATCCAGTAAATTTTGTTGTCGTCAAAATAAATTTTATCATAGTAATATCCTGTATGAGCAAGATGTTTTTCATTCGCATTTTTGTCAATAACAACAAGCGATGGAATATTTTTTAAAGTATGTTTTACAGCAATAACATTTTCTTCGTCGATGAAATGAGGATAAAGATATTTGGTATAGTTTTTTTCATCGCCGGTGATATAATTTATATTTTCTTCGGGTTTGCGATTTTCTGTTTCCCATGATTTTTTAAGATATTCAAATGATTCTGTTTGAAGCTGTTTAAGCGAAATATTTGTAACTTTTCTGAATCCACGACCAAAAAACGGAACAGATTTTGTTTGCGCACGTTCAAGAGTTTTTTCCCAGACATCCACGCCGAAACGCCTGCGGGCATATGCAGTTTGCACATATCCGTAAGCATACACATTCGGAATAAAATGTTTGTATGAACCCTGCAACCATTTATCATACGAAAAATTTTTATTTGACAGCAGATATGCGCGATATTCCGCAAGAAAAAACGGCATTCGTCCGCGTCCCGATTTTGACATCGCTGTTTCGGAAAGTGTTGCATCGCCTTCAAAAAACCAGTTGGGAACAATTCCTGCCCATGCAACCGAAGCATAATCGCCAAACAGATAACTTGCAAGTTTCAAAACGCCTTTTGTATTGTATTTACTGATTTGTATGTAATGTCTAAATTCGTGCAAAGCAAGGCTTTTAGCCCAGGGCGTAACATACAGGCCTGTTATCGGCGCTGTCATAAAATCCATTTGACGCGGCGCAAAACCGACCCATGCATTTGAATTTAAATCGTTATTATGCAAAACCAAAGGTATTGTTCTTTTGTAATAATTGTTGAGCGAACGGGGAACATGATTATAAGCCTTTTCCAAAATATTTGCATAACGTTGCGCCGTAGAATCAATTTCGCGCGGATAAACAATTTTGAAATGAGGCGTTTTTATCTGTTTCCATTTCACGGCGGTCGATTCATCGTAGTTTTGAGCAAATACCGACATTGTTGCTGTTACAAAACATGCAAAACCGATAAATATTTTCAGTTTAATGTTTAATGATAATGATTTTTTTTTGGTGTCAATGCAAAATTTCATGGTTTTGTAATTATTTTACTGCTTTCAAACTCAAATCCAGACTTTTTATTTGATGCGTAATAGCGCCTGTCGAAATAAAATCAACGCCACATTCGGCATAGCTGCGCAAATTGTCAATTGTTATTCCGCCCGATGATTCTGTTTTGTACTTTCCATCAATTAATTTTACTGCTTGGAGCGTTGTTTCAATATCAAAATTATCAAGCATTATTATATCTGCGCCACCGATTTGCATTATTTTTTTTACATCTTCAATACTGCGGGCTTCTATTTCGATTTTCAGCGAGCGATTTGTTGCTTTCAAATAATTTTGCGCTTTTGTGATTGCATTTTCAATTCCTCCTGCAAAGTCAATATGATTGTCTTTCAACATTATCATATCAAATAAACCCATTCTGTGGTTTTCGCCGCCACCGATTTTCACAGCCATTTTATCAAGTATTCTCATACCCGGAGTAGTTTTGCGCGTATCAAGCAGTTTTGTTTTCAATCCTTCGAGATGGCTTACGTAAATTGCTGTCTGAGTTGCAATTCCGCTCATATGTTGCATTACGTTAAGAACTAACCGTTCCGACTGTAAAAGCGAACGGATTTTTCCTTCGACAAAAAAAGCAATATCGCCAAATTTTATTTTATCGCCATCGTGCAACATCTGCTCAACGATTTTTATATCATTGTCGATGCGGTTAAAAATTTGTTTTGCTATTTCAATTCCTGCAATTATTCCGTCCTGTTTTACAAGCAATTTCATTTTACCGCACGCATCAAACGGAATGGTCGATAGCGACGAATGATCGCCATCGCCGATGTCTTCTTTTATCAATAACGAAATTAAATCGTCAATCAATTCCTGATATTTCATTTTTATAAAGTTTAAAGAAAATAAAACAAATCTGTCATTGTACAGATTTTAAATTCTATAAAGTTCAATTAAAAGAAAATAAAATTAAAAATAAAATTAAATTATAAATTACATCTCAATTCTATAAAGTTCAATTAAAAGCGGCACATATTTACATGTACCTTGCAGCAATAAATATTTCAATTCCGGTTGATTTTATTTTGCATATTGTACAAATATAGATGAAATTTTCAAAATACAT
>JAIRKV010000036.1 GCA_031259935.1 Prevotellaceae bacterium
AGAAACTGTTTAAATTCAAGTAAAATTATCAACAAATAATTACCAATCGGGCTGCTGTCTGGAATTTATTTTATGTTTTTATGATTATTAATAATATGAATTACACAACAATGAACAAAACGAATTATCCGGCCAGCCCGACTGAAAAACAGTACAAAGTTAGCACAAAATCTTCGATTACACACCAACGGATAAAAATGTCCAAAGATTTTTTGATTGCAAATTTAGCCTTTTTTACACAACATTTTTTTATCCCTGACGGGACATTTTTTTTGTCATTGCGAACTGCGAAGCAGGAAGCAATCCAGAAAAAACACAAAGCACAAGTCTGGATTAACTCCGTTGAGTTCCGCTCCGCTTCGGTTGCTTCGTCGCTGCGCTCCTCGCAATGACGTGCTGCTTGCTTTTATGTCAAAACAAAACTAACAGAAATAATGTTGTATTATTGCTGATTTTTTTGTTTTTAAGGAGTGACTATCTACAATTTTTTTGAACTGTAATTTTATCTGTTTCTGTTCTTTCAGAGATTTTGTTTACTGTACCTACTTTAATCATGATAATAAAAATTTATACTTTTAATTTTCTCCTGCTCTTACGACTTTGCAGGTCTTGCCCGGCTGGTTTATGCCGCTATATTTTTATTTCTCTTAATTCCATTCCCAGCCATATGCATCAAAAGGAGCTATCCACAAATGATTTTTGTTTCCATATTCAGAAACTTCCTTTCCATTATAATATGTACCATAATTATCTTTTCTTGTTTCTAATACTTTGACATAAACCCTTGTTTTACTTTCATTCCACATTATAATTTCGCACTTCATCCACATATAATCTCTCCCTCTTCGTTCTCCTTCAAGAACATCTCCATTTGTCTTTGCTTCTATGCGTTTGAAACGTTCCTCGCGTTTTATTCTGGCTTTTTCATTATCTGACATACCGACTGCTTTCCCCTGTTCATTAATTTGATATCTATCATTATTTTTGCTAACAAACGCCAAACGTGTTTCGTTTGAGAATTTATCGGCATGGTCATATTGAAATGGAAGAATTGCCTTGCCGTTAATATCTATATAGCCCCATTTCCCCTCAAACTTTGCAGGAATCGGCAAATCAGTATCAAGAACGGAACTGTTTCCTGAAAAATTATTATCATATATCAAAGGAATCATTACTTTACCGTTTGGTGCAATGACTCCATATTTCCCATCCTTTTTTGCAATTATCCATTTACTCGACTCGTTTAATCTAGATCCATAACGATAATTTTGTCCCAGAAGGTCATCGTATATCAAAGGAACTTTTTCATCCCCCTTCCCATCAATAACGCCGTATTTTCCGCCTTTTACCGCTATTATGTAATCTATGGAATCGGTTGGTAATGCTGTGTTTTCGTAACGTTTGCCAAATTCCAGATTATCATACGGCAAAGTACGCAGGTTTTTTCCATCAGCATCAATAATATTCCATTCAGTATCTGACTTTCGTACAAATGCCATACAGTTACTGTAAAAACCATACGAATGCCAAGGAACTCCGAAAGGAACAGGAATAATATATTCACCTTTTGTATTTACAACCCCGATATTATCCTTTGAGTTTCCATGTTTTTCATTATATTTCCATACTTTGGCAAGTCCGCAGTTGTTAAATTCCTCGTGCGATCCATAAATGGCAGGAAGAATAACTGTGCCGTCCATGCTTTTAAGTCCGTATAAATTAACTATCCTTACTGAAAAACGTCCTTCATCGCGAAAAGGTCTAATAAACCAGTAAACTTTTGGGAGTCCCTGCACATCTTCTTCGTTAGCAATATTAGGCTTTGGTTCGGCGGGATATTTCATTTCCGCCTGCTTTATTTTTGCAAGAACGGCGTCGTATTTTGCTTGCGTTTTTTTATCTACAAAACGAGAAACATGGAATTTATTTTCTAATTTCTCCCGAATTTCTTTATATGTATACATCAAAGGAATGATTTCTTTTCCTGTAATATCGACGGCGCCATGTGCTTTCCCATTGTATACCTCTGCCAGATTTTCTGAAAAAGAGCTAATACCATTATATTTCATTTTAATAATGATATTATTTGCTTTATCAATATATCCCCATTTACCGTTTAATTTCACTTTCACAAACCCTTCAAAGATAACTGCATTTTCGTATTTAAGAGGAATGACTTCTTTTCCGGTTTTATCAATAAATCCGTATTTACCGTTCAATTTTACCTTGGCAAGCCCTTCAGAAAAGGAACCTACATCTTCATATTTAAACGGAATAATTTCCTTATCGGTTTTATCAATAAAGCCCCATTTGCCGTTTAATTTTACCGGCGCAAGCCCCTTGTAAAAATTATATGCATCTTCGTATTTAAACGGAATAATTTCCTTATCAGTTTCATCAATAAAGCCCCATTTGCCGTTTAATTTTACATGAGCAAGCCCTTCGGAAAAGTTACGTGCAATATCGTATTTAAACGGAATAATTTCCGTATCGGTTTTATCAATATATCCCCATTTGCCCTTTAACTTCACCGGCGCAAGCCCTTCGGAAAAGCCAAAGGCACCTTCGTATTTAAACGGAATAACTTCCTTAACGGTTATATCAATATATCCCCATTTGCCCTTTAATTTTACCGCTGCTGTATTTGCGGTAAACGAACGGGCATCTTCGTACTTGGGAAGGATTACTATATCGCCGTCCTTATCCTTAAACCCATACTGTGAGCCGTCTTTGTATGCACTAAAACTTTGTCCCGTGCCTTCTGTGCCAAATATAAAGCACATTAATGCTAATAATAATAAATTTTTCATTTTAATTTGATTTTTCTGTTTTGTTATTTTTTATTTTTATTTATTTGTTGGGGCAAAACATTTTTTGCCCTTACGTTTGTTATTTTCGCCATTGCGAGGGCGTCAGCCCGAAGCAATCCAGAAAGAACATAGGACACAAATCTGGATTGCTTCGTCATTTCATTCCTCGCAATGACGTTTTATTTCTTTGTTTTGCCTCCATATTATTCTTTAAATTTTTAAATCTTTAAATCATTAAATCCCCCTTAGGGAATTACTGCGCTGTAAAGTTCGCTCCACGGACCGGGCTGGTTGCGGGTGTTGACCCAGCGGAAACGGTAGTACACCGTTTTTCCAACTTCCGTTTGCGCATAGTCGATAATCAGCGGCGAGCGACTTGCGAAATTCACATATGTCCATTCGGCATCGCTTGCGGGCGGGTCGCCGCCGAGCTTGCGCCACACTTCAAATCCGTGTACTTTCGGCGGCTTCGCCTTGCCTGTCAGTTTGCCGACTTTCACGTGTACGCGGTGCTGCTGGTGTATCGAAAAGTCGATTTCGCCGGCTGGCATGTCGGTTGGCACGGGCGCAGGTGTGGGTTTGAGGTCGTGTACGGGCAAGCCCATTTGTTTGCGGTCGTCGTCGCTAACAAGGTGATTGCTTGTGAGATATTCCTTTACATACCGGCGCACGGCTTTTTTAAGTGTGTCGCGCGCTTCGTTTTTTGCAAGCACGTCGGCGCTGCCGCGATTAGGCTCTTCAGCTCTTGCGTATGCCGCTTCGTATGCTTCAATCAACGCATTGATGTCGCCGAACCCGCGCGGGTCGAGCCCAAAGTCGGCAGCATGCGCTTCGGTGTAGGTGAAAAGTATTTTCACCCATTCTAAAAATTTCCCGTCCGAAGTCGGGATGTAATCTAATGTACCCATTTTATAAAATTTCAATTTAACGTATTTATTTTGTTTGAAAAATATTTCCTGTAGATTGTAAATAGTGCCATGCAAACATTAAATGATGCCATGTAAACCTTAAATGGCGCCAAGCAAACACTAAATGGTGCCATGTAAACCTTAAATGGTGCCATGCAAACATTAAATGGTGCATGCAAACCTTAAATGGCTCCCTGCAAGCATTAAATGGTGCCATGCAAACATTCCGAATGTATAAAATAACCGATAATATACTGTGAATGACATGTACGGCAGCCGCAGCGCCTGCGCCGAGCAGGAGTTGCGAATTTGAGCATCTGCTCAACGGATTGCAAGATATTTTTTTGAGTGCCAGCATATTATCAAGTGTTTAACTATTCATAAAAATATGACTTATATTTTATATTATATGTCAAGGTAAATTGTTGTGTAAAAACGCATTGTGAATTTATTTTAAAAGTATTTTAAAATATGGGATTTGTAATTATCAAATAATAATATACCTTTGCAAAAATAAAATGTCATATAATATAACTTATTAAACAAAAATTGAACTTATAAAATGTTGTTAAACAAGTCTAAAACCAGTTGAATTATGAGCATTGTAACTATTCAAAAATGCCCTGTATGTAACAGTATAAATATCAAGCATGATTTTTTGTGTATAGATTATTGTGTAAGCAGAGAAAAATTTGATGTATATGTTTGCCGTCAGTGTGATTTTTTATTTACAAATCATTTTCCTTCAAATCACAGTATGGACAAATATTATTATGACTTGAAATACATTTCACATTCCGACATAAAAAAGGGTTTTATAAATAAACTTTATCATTTTGTACGGTCGTACACGGTAAAAAGAAAATTAAAGTTTGTGTGTAATCAATCGAAGAAAAAAACAGGAAAAATTCTTGATATTGGTTGCGGTACGGGATATTTTTTGAACGAAGCAAAACGTAAAGGCTGGGAAACTTTTGGCATAGAAAAAAACGAGCGCGCAAGCAAACGGGCTATCGAATCTTTCAACATGTTTGTGAAACCCGAACATCACATATATAAATTTCCCAAGGCGAGTTTTGATGTAATTACTTTGTGGCATGTTCTTGAACAGAGGGAGGATTTAAACGAAACCATGGAAAAAATATATGATTTGCTTTTGCCTGATGGAATTGCAGTTGTTGCCTTGCCAAATTGCAGTTCGTATGATGCTAAACATTACAGAAGTTACTGGGCAGGTTATGATGTTCCGCGTCATTTGTGGCATTTTACTCCGAAAACAATGGAACTGTTCATTAAAAAATTCAAGTTCAATATTGTATATAAATGCACAATGCCGTTTGATGCTTTTTATGTTTCGCTGTTAAGCGAAAAATACAAAAAGGTTAACAGTTTCATTGCATTTGTAAAAGCAATGTTTATTGGCGCTGTTTCGACTGTCAACGCTTTATTCGATAAAAATAAAAGCAGTGCAATGATTTATGTGTTAAAAAAAACCGTAGATACTCCCGACAGTTTAAAATTGTGAGTTGAAAATGAATTAAAAAGACTGTCGTAAGCCGATTTTTCCGTTCTGCGTTTATTTTTCCAAAAAATATTTGTTTGCATGATATGCAGCAGGCAGGCTTTGATAAGGCGCTGACTGCGTGAATGCGTATATGATATTTGCTTCTGTCTGATATAAAATTGAGGACGAAGTATGATTCCGTCCTCAATTAACAAAATAAATTAAGTAAATCAACCGCTAAAATTTGGGTTTCATATCCAGATTATACATAACAAACGAATACAAATCAGTCTGTTCCTGTATTGTTTTACTGATAGGTTTACCAGCGCCGTGTCCTGCTTTGGTTTCGATACGGATAAGTTTTGGAGCGTTTCCTGTATTTGCAGCCTGCAGCGCTGCGGCATATTTAAACGAATGAGCCGGAACAACTCTGTCGTCGTGGTCGGCAGTAGTAACAAGTATTGCAGGATATGCCGTTCCGTCGTTTTTGATATTATGCAATGGCGAATATGCACGAAGATATTCAAACATTTCTTTGCTGTCTTCGCTTGTGCCGTAATCGCTTGCCCAGTTCCATCCTATCGTAAATTTGTGATAACGCAGCATGTCCATAACACCAACCAAAGGCAAGGCAACGCGGAACAGGTCGGGACGCTGATTTACGCAGGCGCCAACAAGAAGTCCGCCGTTTGAACCTCCGGCAATAGCAATTTTACTGCTGTTTGTATATTTTTTTTCGATAAGATATTCGGCTGCTGCAATAAAATCATCGAATACATTTTGTTTTTGCATTTTTGTTCCTGCGATATGCCAGGTTTCGCCATATTCGCCGCCTCCGCGCAAATTAACCTGAGCATAAATTCCTCCGTTCTCCAGAAAAGGAATACGCATTGTTGAAAATCCCGGATTAAGACTTACGTTGAATCCGCCATATCCGTACAGATAAACAGGATTTGTTCCATCAAGTTTTAATTCTTTTTTATATGTAAGAAACATTGGTATTTTTGTGCCATCCTTACTTGGGAAAAATATTTGTTCGGTAATAAAATTATCCGCATTAAATTTAACTTTCGGGGCAATATAAAGTTCCGACACGTTGTTGTCGATATCGTATTTATATATGCTGCTGGGAAAAGTGAAAGATGAAAATGAATAAAAAATTTCCTTTTCATCCCTGTTGCCCCTGAAGCCAACAGAACCCAAAGTCGGCAATTTGATTTCGCTTTTCTGTTTTCCATCAAGCGAATACACGTAAGCGTGTTCGGATGCATCCCTGTCATATATAAGAATCATTTGTCCTGCAACAAAATTAACGCTTGTCAACACATTTTCGGCTTCAGGAACAAGGTCTTTCCATTTTTCTACTTTGGGCGCATTTATGTCGGCTTTTGCAAGTTTATATTTCGGAGCCTTGTAATTTGTGTAAAAATAAACACTGTTGTCGATTACGTCGAGCGGATAATATTCATATTCGTAATCGCCTGCAATTTCAATAACGGGCGAGCCTGATTTCGACAGATTTTGCATAAACAGACGATTTCCGAGTCCCGCTCCCGATTCGGTTATAAATAAAACCGTTTCGTCATCATTAACCGAAGCCGAGTAGAAACGTTTCGGATATTCGGGATTTTGATAGGCAAGTTTATCATTGCTCTGTTCGTCGCCGATTTTGTGATAGTATATTTTGTGATTTTCGTTTACATTAGAATACTCCTTGCCTTTTTCGGGAGCATCGTATGCGCTGTAATAGAATCCATCGCCAAACCAGCTTGCGTTTGTAAATTTTGCCCATTCGATGCGGTCGTTTGTAAGTTGCCGAGAAGATAAATCCATTACATAAATTTCTTCCCAGTCGGAACCGCTGCGCGATATTGTATAGGCAAGATATTTTCCGTTGTTTGAAAACGAAATACCCGAAAGAGCAACCGTGCCATCATCCGACAGCGTGTTCGGGTCGAGTAAAACGCTTGCTTCGCCGTCTATTGTTTCTTTCACATACAAAACGCTTTGGTTTTGCAAGCCGTTATTTTTGAAAAAATAATATTTTCCGTGCTTTTTAAATGGCGTGCCGATTTTTTCGTAATTTACGATATCGGTAAGGCGCTGTTTGAGTTTGTTGCGAAACGGAATATTTTCCAAATAGTTTTGCGTAATTTTGTTTTCAGCAGCAACCCAGTCTGCAACGGCTTGAGTCGTATCATTTTCGAGCCAGCGATAAGGATCGGCAACTTCGACACCGAAATAAGTATCGGTAACATTTTGTTTTTCTGCTTTGGGATAAGTGATATTAGTTTCTGTTTTATCAGTGCACGAAATACCTGACATAAAAAGTCCTCCCAATAAAATAAATTGTGTAAGTTTTATTTGCATTTGTTTTAATTTTTAAAATTATTCAGATGCAAAATTAATATTAAATATTCAAACTGCGCACAAACGAATAAAAATTTACCGTTTTCCGATTTACGGTTTATATTAATTATTAAATAGTCGCTCCTTAAAAAAGCACTGAAATTATTTATAATGACATTTAAAAATTTAAAGATTTTAATTTAAATCATAAATAACAAAAAAATTCGTGTAAATTCGTGTTATTCGTGGACTGAAAAACAATCACGTCATATTAATCAAAAAAATCATTAAAATCACAGTCCGGATAGGCTCTTCGCAACAACAAAAAAAACATTTTTTCAGTCACCAAGTGTTAAATTTTTTTTGTCTTATAATTTATATTATAGGACAAATTATCTTTTGCAAAGTTAAATAAATATTTGATAATACAATCTCCATATTTTAAAATATTTTTAAAATAAATTTACAATACACTATTATACAATAATTTAGCCTGACCTATAATATAAATTATAAGACAAAAAAGTTATTTATTTAAAAATATTAAATTTAAATTTTATGAAAAAATTATTATTCATTGCAGTATTAATCTGCGGAGTTGCATTGTCAGCTCAATCACAAGAATTTAAGCCATTTCGCGTAGATGCAGGTATTGGCTACGCTTTACCATTTTCGGATGCTCTTGATGGAGGAATTCAATTTTATCTTGAGCCGAAATATGAGGTTGCGCCTCAAATAGCGGTTGGTCTTCGTTGGGAAGGCTCGTTATTTGCTGGAGTTGAACAGGAAGGTCAAAGCGTTGATGTTAAATTGAGTTCGGCGTATATGGTTACGGGCGACTATTATTTTAACAACAACAAATTCCGTCCTTTTGCAGGGCTTGGTTTAGGGCTTTACAGTATTGGAGCAGCAAGCGTTACGGTGAATGATCAAACTGTTGAAGGCGAAGCAAAAAACAATTTTGGAGCAATGATTCGCGCCGGTTTTGATATTTCTCATTTCCGTTTAGCTCTTTCTTACAATTATGGTGGTAAATCAGGTGATGAAACATTTCATTTCTTTGGCGCTACAATAGGTTTTTATCTTGGTGGCGGCAGAAAATAAAATCTCTGTTTCTTAATTAAATGAAAATAAATAAAGCATCTCGCGATTCGGGATGCTTTATTTATTTTGTTTCAGCATAAAATTACATAGTCGCTCCTTAAAAAGTAGATAACACATTGATTGTTAATAACTTGTGGATAAAAAGATTTGTATAAAATTGCAGGAATTAGTAACTTTACAGCCAAAAAACAGAAAAATTATGTTA
>JAIRKV010000015.1 GCA_031259935.1 Prevotellaceae bacterium
CCAAGTTTGAACATGGGTAAATACATGGAAATAAGTATTATGGCTACAAGAGCGCCTACAAAAACTATCAGTATGGGTTCCAGCATGTCGCCTGATTTTTTTAATGAATATTCAAGGTTTTTTGTTAATTCTTCGGCTTGCATGTTCAGCATGTGCGGAAGACGGTTTGTTTCTTCGCCTACGCGCAGCAGTGTGGTCAGTTTTTTGTCGTAAAGATTATCGTATTTTTCGAGATTTGCAGTAAACATTTCACCGTGCTGCAATGCATCGACAATTGATTTGAACGAACATTGATATGGATAAAATGTAATTATATCAGCAAGCATTTGTATGCTGTACAGCAAAGGTACGCCCGAAGAAATAAGCAGATACAGCAATTTACAGAAATGTGCCTGAGTGTTTCTTTTCATTATTGATCCAAGTATCGGTATTTTTAGCAAAACCGTTGCCTTCATGCTGCGAATTTTTTTTGTATCTTTATAAATATAAAGCGGAATTGTTATGCCTGCCGTTATTAAAATGAGAATGGCAATATAATCGGGAAATGATTTTGATACTGATATTATCCATTTGGTAAGCGCCGGTAATTCGCCGCCCAGACGAAGATAAACCTGCTCGAACATCGGAACTATAAACGACATCATGAAAATCACAACTGTTATGGCTGTTGCAAGAATAATCAAAGGATATCTGATTGCCGACAATATTAATCGTCGCTGATGTGTCTTTTTATGATAATAATCGGTTAAAAAACTGAATGCATCGTTCAAGCGACCTGTCTGTTCGCCTATTCTTATCACGCCGCTGTCGAGTTTTGAAAATTTTCCGCAATGTTCTACTGCCTGCCACAGCGAATATCCGCTGATTACGCGATTATACAGTTCCTGCAAAATAATTTTTGTTTTACGGTCGTTTTCGCTTGATATGAGTAATTCAAACGAGCGCGAAAAGTCCAAACCCGAAGACAGCAGAGAATTTAATTCGGAAAATAGAATTTCTTTTTTCGTATCCTTTACGGGATGTTTCGACAGTTTACTTAAAATATCGGATATATTTTTGTGTTGATTACTCATTTTAATGTCATTTTTTGTGTTTTTCCAATCGAAATAAAATTTTTCACAAAGTTAATTAAATTAACAGTTACTTTATTTATAAACATAATCTTTTTCTTTTTCTTCCATTGTCAGGTCAAATATTTTTTCGTCCGAAACAGGTACTGTAAATTTCCAGCATGCAGTTGCCGTATCTCTGTATGCGATATTAATTATCACCGTATCAGAAATATAAGGTAAATCGTTTTGTATTAATCTCAGTTCTGATATGTTTTTTAAAACAGTATCGTTTATGCCTGCGAAATTTATTATTAAAAAAGAATTTTCTTTATACATTGATGAGCGATAATTGCCGTCGGCATAAAAAGTCAAATTACCATTGTCGTCTGCAACAATGCTGTCTGAATTGTTTATTATGTTTTCCAAATGGTAAAAAGCATCGTAAATATCCATGTTTTCAACAATTTGAATTTGCCTGTTTAATGTTATGCGGCGAACAAGTCTGAATCCTTCCATTATACTTAACATTATAATTCCCGCAATTATCATTACAACCAGCAATTCCGTAAGAGTAAACGCTTTAATATGTGAATTCTTGCTATTATTCATTTTCTGTTTTTACAATATGCCGTAAAACAATATGTTTTTTTATTTTATCGATTTTGGCATTAACGACAATTATTTGCAAATCGGGATAATTTTTGTACTGAGATATTTCGGCTGATAATTTTCCTCCCGCGAAATATTTTGTATAATTTCCGTTTTGATGTTTTCCATCCGACAGTTCGGCAAAAAATACCGACATTTGATAATTGGCATCCACAAGCAGACAGGCATCATTATCGGAGGTTGTAATTCTTACGACAGTGTCCAAACTTATAAGAAAAACAACCATAAAAATTAAAGCTGCGATGATTGCCTGAATAAGAGTTTCTGCACGGAATATCATTTTACCCATTTTATTATTTTTCGTTTTTGCGAATTTTTGAACCAAAGCGGATATGCTATTTCATTGTTTTCTAGTATTGTTGAGTCGTATATCATATCATTATAATATCCTTGCGGAGAATAAAAAACCGCACGAGCCACGTATGCGCATCCCGATACAATTCCCTGTATCTGCGCTGCTCCGCGTATATACAGCAATCCTCGCACTTTTGCCAAACGCGACTGAATGTAATTTGCCCTGCGCGTATCAATTTTATCATCATTGTCAACTATTATGTATCCGTTTACTTGCGAATTGTCGCCAATTTTTACATATTTTCGGGAAAAAATTCCTGACGGATAATTCATTTTTACATTCTCTTCAATAATAACCGTGTCGCGCGAAAATATTTGTAAAGAACCTTCAAAATTTTTGCTAATATTTATTTTATTTGCAACCATAATAATATCGTTTAATTTGCTGTCGGAAGAAACTGTTATTTCATCGCCTGCAAGAATAATCTTTCCTTTAAGCGAATAAAATGTCGCTTCGCTGTTTTGTGCCGACAAATATTTAATTTGACTGTTGTAAAAATCCGCATGAATACTGCTGTCGTTAATAACTGTTTCTTCGACATTTTGAAAAGAAAAAAGATTTTCCACGTATTTTTTAAGATTATTGTTTGCATTGGGAAGTTCTTTGCTGACAGTTACTTTTGAGTTTTCTACTTTTTTGCCGTTAAAGAATACTGATTTTATCTGACCGTAAATAATGCCTTTTGCCGGTAGCGAAACATATCCGTCCAAATTAGTATTGCCGACAAGAGTCAATGTCGATTTGTTTTCCTGATAGTAAAAGTTTATGTTGTTGCTGTAAACGCTGTCAAGTCCGACAATACAGGTTTGATGCGCTTTTCTGTTTTGCGAACTTACCGAAACAATTTCATACATTCCCCACTGTTCGCGTTCGACAAGCATTTGAGACGATTCTATGGAATCGTATAACCGAACAAGGACAGTATCCTGATTTTCTTCGATAATTGAAGGATAGTTACTGTACAGCGTAAATGCTGATTTTATATCGGCTTGCTGCTGGCGCATAAAATTTTGTTTTGAAAAATGTAAGAAATCAATTTCCCACAACAATAAGATACCCATTACCATGAGTAACATAACTACTGAAATAACAATAGCCAAAGGTAAAGTGTCTGCTTTAAACTGATATTTCATTTCATCACATTCTGCTTTTCGATATAAACGCTGTATTTGTTGTTTTCTTTTTCAAAAAACAGTGAATCGGCTGTTACTTTTATTAACTTTAAGCCATCGATGTTTTCGTTATGCTTTATTATATGCTGCATTCCGTTTATTTTTACCAGATATGATGTCATGCCGTTATTTTTTTCTTTCACATAACCTACATACTGCAACAAAATATTATCAACTTGCCGTACTGTTTCTTTTTTCTGTTGCGATAATGTTGATTTGGCGGAAAATTGTTTTTGCTGCCTTTTTTTTACATGTTTTTTCAGAAAAGGATCCGTATAATTCAAAAGCAAAGTATCATTTTGTTTGTCCGACATGTTTTGAGGAATTTGTTGAGTTTTGATTATGCCGGCATTATCGTCTGTAGAAAAAAATATTTTTTTTACAATAAATCCCCATATTATTATAACTGAAATTATTAACGAATATGTTGTATATTTTGACTTCATTATGTAAAATTAATCAATAATTATTAAATCATAAATCTGTTTTTTCGATGAATAACTGAAATTTTGTGCCTGTACGTACCATTGATAATTACCTTCGGAAAGGTTTACCGAATGATTGTACGTTGACACAATCGCAGAATCCTGCACGGCAACGGCAGTATCAACAACAACTTGCAAAGTTCTGTCGAATGAAGGACTGACAATTACAAGCTGATATTTCAAAGCGCCATCCAGCGCTTTCCATGTAAAATGAATATTTCCGCTTTTTAAGGTTGCACCGTTATACGGCGCTATAATTTCAACCGTATATCTTTCTATTTTTTTATCAAAAATATCATCGCACGATATAAAAATTGCAGTGATGACAAATAGTAATGAGAATAATAATTTTTTCATTGTTCCAGTATTTGTTGAATTATAATATTTGCTTTAAGCCTGATGTTAGCTGTTTGCCTGTTTTTTTCCGACTGAAAATGAACAGAAATTATACTGCACGGAATAGCCATTTTTTCAATGTTGTTTATTGCCTTAACGATAGAAATATAGTCGGAATAAACGGTTATTTGTGCTATGTGTAAGAAAAGTCCGTTACCCAAATCAATCTTTGATGGAATGAATTTATCGATAATTATATCATTGTCATTAGCGTGATTATTATCCTTAATATAGTTCATAATCAACCCATTGCTGATATAATCCTGCGATATTATTGAAAGTTCTGGCGTTCTGTCTGTAACATTCACCATTGATGCTTCCAGATTTTCAATCTCGTTTAAAACCTTATGATATTCAGTGTAAGTATTTAATGTTTTACTCAATGTGAATAAATATACCATTATCGGCAATATTATCAACAAAGCAGCAATATAAACAATTCCTTTATATTTTGACAGATTTTCACTCATTTATTAACATTAAATATGACATGCAAACGTATTTTTCATCAGGACAAAGATAACATTAAATTTTCTAATTACACATAAACAGATAAAAATTGTTTTTTCGTTACTGCAAGTTTGTCTGTCTGAAATAATACGGAATATCGGTATTTCGAAAAATTTTTGGGTTTCGCCACAGGCAATCTGTTTTCAATACATGTAAAACCGCATTAAAAATACAAGCACAGCGAATGTTTTCTTTTACGTTTTTTTGAGATTATAAAAAATTTTCAATAACTTTGTACTGTTTTTCAGTCAGGTTGGTTGGATAATTTGTTTTGTTCATCGTTTTATAATTTATGTGATTAATAATTAGAATTTGCAAAATAAATTCCAACTAATAACCTGATTGATAATTGTTTCTCTATGAATTTATTAAATGTAAACAGTTTCTGAATTTTCAAAAACATGAAAAAATATATTAAATTCTTATTCATTACCTTAATATCAGGTTTATTGCTGTCGTGTGAACGCGAACGCGATATTGAAATCACGGTAATGCACACATCCGATATTCACGGAGCATTTTTTCCTTACGATTTCATCAACAATAAACCGATGGACAGAAGCATGTCGCATGTATACAGTGTGGTGCAGAATGAACGCAAATTAAATAAAAATCTGATATTGCTTGATAATGGCGACATTCTGCAAGGACAACCTGCCGCTTATTATTACAATTTTATTGATACAAATTCTATTCATCTTGCAGCACAAATTATTAATTTTATGAAATATGATGCGGCAGGCGTAGGAAATCACGATATAGAAACAGGACACGATGTTTACGACAAAGTTTTTGCCGAATACAACTGTCCTGTGCTTGCTGCAAATGCAGTGCGTACAAGTGATGGCAAACCATATTTTGAACCTTATACAATTATAAAACGCGATGGCGTAAAAATTGCCGTACTTGGAATGATTACTCCCGGAATACCTAAATGGCTTCCAAATTCAATATGGGAAGGAATTGAATTTCGTGATATGGTTGAAACTGCAGAATATTGGATTAATGAAATTCGCAACAAAGAAAATCCTCATTTAATTTTGGGATTATTTCATTCTGGATATGATTTTGAGCGCGAAAATGAAAACATTAATACGCCTCATAATGAAAATGCATCTTTGCTTGTTGCTCAAAAAGTACCCGGATTTGATGCTGTTTTTATTGGACACGATCACGATAAGTTTTGTTCTAAAATATGCAATATATCAGGCGATTCTGTATTAATTGTCGATCCTCAAAACGAAGGACGGTTAGTGTCAAAAGTTCAAATCAACATAAAAATAAAAGGTAGCAAAGTGATTGAGAAAACAGTAAACGGAAATTTGATAGAAACAAAAAATGTTGTCCCCGACAGTTTATTCCTTGCAAAATTCAAATCAAACTTTGAGGCTGTAAAACAATTTGTATCGCGTCCAATCGGTAAATTTACAAAAAGCATTTCAACTCGCAATTCGTTTTTCGGCGCATCCGAATTTATTGATTTAATTCATCGTATTCAACTGGATATTACGCAAGCCGATGTTTCTTTTACTGCGCCGCT
>JAIRKV010000161.1 GCA_031259935.1 Prevotellaceae bacterium
AAATTTAACAAAATTTATATCTAAACAACTATCAATAAGATTATTAGTTGGGATTTTATTTTGTAACTTTGTGATTATTAATAATATAAATTATAAAACAATGAACAAAACAAATTATCCGACTAATCTGACCGAAGAACAGTACAAATTTACATGAAATTTCTTAATCGGGCGCTCCTTAAAAATAAAAAAAAATCGCAATGATAAGACATTAAAATTTGTCGGTTTTGTTTTGACATAAAAACAAGCACCACGTCATTGCGAGGAGCGCAGCGACGAAGCAAACCAGAAAAACAAACAGTGAAAAAATGGTAAATAATTTTCTGGATTAATCCCAAAACGGTATCAAAATAATCTAAAATAGAAAGATATTTTATTGATAATTAGTTTATACAAATTGCATTTTGATAACAATTTAGTATGAGATATAAAATAAGGCTAAATCTTTTTTTCATAGCGCCTCAAAAAAAGATTTAGCCATTTTTTTCACTTTTACACTATCGTAAAATTCAATCTTGCGGTATTTGCAAAATATCTCCGTTGTCTTCAACTATTTTTTTCATCCAAAATTCGGGTAATTTAGGCTGTTCTGGCGCCACAGGATAATTGTTTTCGGTACGTGCAAATTTTCCATCTTTTTCTTTTTTCACATTACCGTCAATATATTTCACGAGTAAATAGTTATCCAGCGTTTTCCATCTGTCGAACAAGTCCTGAGCACGTTGCAGCGAAAATTCGGTTATAATGTTTATTGCCTTTTCTGGATTTTCGGCATAAACGGCGCTTGCTTTTTTATCGGTTTCGTCTATCAGTTTTTCGGATTCGCTTTCAAACTGTTTTTGAACTTTCAACACTTCTTCGCTCATTATGTTATAACGCAAATACACGAAATTTGTTACTCTGTTGAACAGCCAGAATGCCGATTTGTCGGAATAAGTAAGCATATCGCCGTTGCCTACGGCAAAAACTTCGGGAACTTTCGTCATTCCGCAATATATTGGAGTAAGGCAGGATGTAGCGGCATCGTCAACGGCAAACCATAAAATTCCGCCTATGGGATTGGGCAACCACGAACGGGATTCGGCTATAAACCAAAATCCTGTCTGCTGTGTTGCCGTTGCGCGTTCGTGTACATACTTTTTACCTTCAAATTCAAATTCCATAGGGCGCCAGCGATAAGGACATTTGAATGGACCTGCGCCGATGTCTGTTGTCATATCCATTTTTGTACCTTCGTAATGGTCGCGCATTGCAATTTTTACATCTTCCAGCGACAATTTTCTGTCGGGTTTAATGTAGAGCGGCATACGATTTTTAAGATTATGACCCAAAGCGTAATCTTCGTATTGCCACATCGAACTGTTTACCTGCTTGAAAAATGACCATACGCGGGCTTCGCAGGCACGTGCCGCACCGAAATCAAGAGGTGCGTAAGTATCTGAAAAACTGAATTCGGCGTCCGTACCGTTGAAATAACCTGCTTTGCGAGCAAATGAAATCACGTCTTCGGCATAAACATATTCTACTTCCGGATTAAAAATTTTATTTATATTTTTTGATGATATGGAATTTTTCACTTTTTTGCCTTCGAGAGGAAAAGTAGTTATGCGAGCATGATTTGCGTGTCCCGAAACGTATCCGTCGGGAATACGCACGGCAACCCAAACGGCGCCTTTGTCGTCCTTGCCTTTACCCATCATTTCCAGAATCCAGACTTCGTTAGGGTCGCTTATCGAGAATGATTCGCCTTCGGATGCATAGCCGTAAGTGTTTAACAGTTCGCAAATGGTTTTAATAGCTTCGCGTGCATTGCGCGCACGTTGCAATGTAATGTACATAAGGCTTCCGTAGTCAATAATTCCGCTGCCTGCAAGTTCATGTCGCCCGCCGTAAGTCGTCTCGCCTATTGCAAGCGAATGTTCGTTCATATTTCCTGTTACGCGATACGTTTCGGCAGCCTGGGCAATTTCACCGAGATATTTTCGTGAGTCCCATTCATAAATTTTAAGCATCGATCCTGCCGGATATTTTGCTGCCGCCCAAAAATACAGTTCGCCATATAAGACGTGAGAATCAGCGCTGTACGAAATAAACGTGGAACCGGTTACCGATGCGCCTTTTGTTACCAAAAAATTTGTACAAGCCTGTGTGTGGTTGTAATTAATCGACAAAATAATTGCGATAATAATTGTAATAATACTTCTTTTCATATTTTTTAATTTTTAAAATACAAATTTATATTAAAATTCCGAATAACTGTATTAATTTACAAAAAAAAGTAATGCAGACAGATAAAAAACAACAAAATATTAAGAAAACAATATGACTGGATTTGTTGTTAATCATTAATTTATTCATTCGCTCCCTGACGAATAAAAAAACCGGCAAATGACGAACAAAATAAGAAAAATCTGCTCATATTTTACCTGCTCTTATCTTGTATGAATATAAAAAGCGGTATTTTTTTCGATATTTTTCATTTATAATTTATTTCTAATAAATAGTTTCAGCGCTTGTTAAGAGGCGACTGTTCAGGTGATTAGAATTTGTTTATGCAGATTGTTGCGTGTATCTTTCTCCTGTAAATTTTGCAGAAAATTTTATGTGTTTGTGTATAATCGAATATTTTGTGCTAACTTTGTAAATACAAACTGGTAAAACAATAAAATGATGAAACATAAAAAACTGACTTTTGTACTGATTTTCGCAGGTATCATAGCAATTGCTTGCGGAAAAAACAGCGAAAATAAAAATGTGATAACAGGCGCCGAACAAACTGAAAAATATTTGCCTTTGCTCGAAGGAAAAAAAGTAGGAATAATGGGAAATCAAACATCTATCGCAGGCGAAAAACACTTAGTGGATGTCTTGCTCGAAAACGGTGTAGATTTGAAATTTGCATTTGCTCCTGAACACGGATTTCGCGGTACTATCGAACGTGGCGAAAAAGTATCGAATGACGTTGATGCTAAAACAGGTTTACCAATTCATTCGCTTTACGGCAAAAACGAAAAAGCCGATTCAATAGTTGCATCGGTAGATATTATGATTTTTGACTTGCAGGATGTTGGAGCAAGATTTTATACTTATGTTACATCATTACACAGAGTTATGCAACTTTGTGCTAATGCGGGAATAGAATTAATAGTTTTTGACCGACCAAATCCGAATGGCGATCAAGTTGACGGACCTGTTCGCAAAAGCGATGAGTTTAAATCAGGTGTCAGTTATCATAAAATTGCGATGATTCATGGATTGACCATTGGTGAACTTGCGCAAATGATTAACGGCGAAAAATGGTTAGATAATGGCGCACAATGTAAACTTACCGTAATTGCTGTGAAAAATTATACTCATAAAACTTTATATCGTTTACCTGTTACGCCATCTCCAAGTTTGCCAAATTATCTTTCGGTGCGTTTATATACATCGCTTTGCCTGTTCGAAGGAACTGATATAAATATAGGTAGAGGAACCGATTTTCCGTTTCAACAAATAGGTTATCCAAATTCTATTTTCGGCGAATATATATTTACACCCGAAGAGCGTTCGGGAATGAGCGCCCATGTCGAAAATAAAGGACAACAATGCTATGGTATTGATTTGCGAAATGAAAATCCCGAAATATCAAAATTTACTTTGAAATATATTCTTGATTTTTATAAAAAATCACAACAAATCGAAGGTTTCAATTTTTTTGCTCGTCCCGACTTTTTTAACAAACTTGCAGGAAATGCCGAATTACAGGAACAAATAAAAAACGGACTCGGCGAAGAAGAAATACGCGCTTCGTGGAAAGA
>JAIRKV010000207.1 GCA_031259935.1 Prevotellaceae bacterium
TGCGTTTTTGTCGAGACTGTTGCTTCGTTTTATCCCAATATGATTCTACTTTGTACAGGTATATTTTCCCTTTTATCTTCTGTTCTACTATATAAGACATAGTTATTAATTTATTATTACTATGCATAGGTAATACTTTTTTTGATTTACAATTATTTATTCCTAATTTTTTCAGGGTCAACGCATTTAATTTTATAGCAACCTTATTATAAGTATTTTACAATTGGAAATTTTAGAAAAATCTCATTTTGTAATGCCTTGATTATAAGTATTATATGTTATTTTAATGCGTTGACCCTGCTAATTTTTTGCATAGTTATTAACTTTTTTCTCCAATTTAGGATATATTGTTGAATGTTAAAAACAGGAAATATATCAGTTTTTGCGATTAAAATTTAACTCCGCAATCCGCTAATTTGACAGTTTTGGCAAAAAAACAGGAGCGGTTCAAATGGCATTAAATAATTTAAAGATTTAAAGAACAACACGTCACTGCAAGGAATGAAATGACAATCCAGATGATTATCATTTGAATCACAAAAATCACAGTTCGGACAAATAAACAACTCAATAACTCAACAATCATTTTTAATCGCTATCTTTGCGCCATCATACTGTATCATGATTTTTAAAACTGAATATATGAAAAAGTTTTTGTTTATATTATTAATATTCCGGGTTGCACTGCCGAATGTATTTTGCCAGCATTCAGATGAAAGCGAAACGGCAAAAAAGATGCATAAAGCAGGTCTTGTAAATATCAAAGCAATTGATAAAACCATTGTTGTTGATTTAAAATATGCAACAACCGATAATTTTACAGGTAAAAATATGTATGGTGATTTTCGTGAAGCATATTTACAGCCCGAAGTCGCCGGAATGCTTGCAAATGCTCAAAAAAAACTGAAAGAAAAACATAAGGAATGGAGTATTGTAATTTATGATGCCACTCGACCTCGCAGCGTACAGCGAAAAATGTGGGAAGTTGTGAAAAACAGCGACTGGAAAAACTACGTAACAAATCCATCGCGTACAAGCATGCACAGTTATGGCGTTGCTGTTGATGTGAGCATTGTAGATGAATACGGTAACGCCATTGATATGGGCGCAGGATTTGACGAATTTACCGAAAAATCGCAACCTCGCCACGAACAGAAATTTTTGAATGAAAAAAAACTTACCCAACAGCAAATAAATAACAGGCTGATTTTGCGAAACGCCATGAAAAGCGCAGGTTTCAGGTCGATACAAAACGAATGGTGGCACTTTGAAGCAATGACTCGCGAACAGGCAAAACAAAAATACAAACCTGTAGACTGATTCAATAATTTACATTAATTTTGGAAAATGATAACACTGAATTATCCTGAAATACCCGCAGAAAAAAAACTTGTTGCAACAACAGGTTTCTTCGACGGCGTTCATGCCGGACACCAGGCCGTTTTGCGTAAAATTGTCAGCGAAGCAGAACAGCAAAATAAAAAATCATGCGTCATAACTTTCTGGCCTCATCCGCGAGTAGTACTGGGCAAAGATGCTGAAATACTGCGCCTGCTTACAACTATCGACGAGAAAATGGAAATAATATCCAAACTCGGAATCAACTATTTTTATCTGATTCCTTTCACACAAAAATTTTCGTTGCTGTCGCCAAAACAGTTTTTCAAAAATATTTTGATAGACAAAATCGACATATTTCAACTTTACACAGGATATAATCATCATTTCGGGCATAATGCACGTGCGGGTTTTGACGAAATAAAAAAAACAGGCAGAAAATTTAATGTTGATGTTTTTAAGACGGATGAAATATGCTGCGGAAATAACAAAATAAGTTCTACAAACGTACGCAAACTGCTTGAAACCGGCGATATTGAAACTGCAAACGCCATGCTTGGCTACAATTACTGTTTGCAGGGAATTGTTGTGCGCGGCAATCAAATAGGGCGCACATTAGGTTTTCCTACAGCAAATATTCAGCCCAATGCATATAAACTGATTCCTCAAAACGGAGTTTATGCGGTAAGGGTAAAAATAAAAAATCTCGAATACGAAGGAATGTTAAACATAGGTTTGCGACCTACTTTGAACAATACCGAAAAATCGGTTATCGAAGTTAATATTTTCGATTTCAACGAAGATATTTACGATATTACGATAAGCATAAGGATTTTAAAAAGAATAAGAGACGAAAAATTTTTTGCTTCGCTCGATTTGTTGAAAAATCAGTTGCAGCAGGATGAATCTGCTATTCGCAAAATATTTGCAAAAAAGGTTAATGTTTAAATATAAATCACTATATTTGTTGAAAATAAAATGAAAATAAAATGAAAATTTTTTACAAATCGGTAAAAATATTGTTGATTGTATTATTTGTCTGTTTGATTTTTGATTCGTGCGCAAGCCGTTACAGCAGTAACGGACGCTATCGACCGCGTAAAAACAAAAATTGCAATTGTCCTGCATACAGTTACAATACGATGCAGAATACCATGAATATTTTTTCGGCAATAGAACAAAATATCTTATAATGGATTCGGCAGCAACAAAAAAAATCATGCGCAATGTTGTTGTTATCGGCAACGGAAGCTGGGCAACGGCTCAAATGTTACTGCTTACACAAAATATTGAAACCGTAAGCTGGTTTATCAGGGATGAAAAAATGATAAACTACATAAAACGATACAAAAGAAATCCACGATATTTGCAATCATCAAAACTGGATACTTCCAAAATAAAAATGTCGTGCGATATAAACTCGCTTGTATGCGATGCCGATATTATAATTATAGCCGTGCCATCGGCATTCTGCAAAACAATTCTTGGCGAAATTACATGCGATATAAGTAAAAAATTCATAGTTTCAACAACCAAAGGAATTATTCCCGACGAACATCTTACGCTGTCGGAATACATGAACGAACAATTTAATGTTCCGTTTGCGAATATGTGTATAATTTCAGGTCCGTGTCATGCAGAAGAAATAGCATTGCAACGCCTTTCATATCTTACTTTTGCGAGCAAAAAAACCGAATCGGCAGAAGCAATAGCAAAATTGTATAAAACATCTTACGTGCGGGCAGTCATCAGCGCCGATGTTTATGGAACAGAATACGGCGCAATACTTAAAAACATTTATGCGGTTGGAGTCGGTATCTGTTTGGGACTGGGATATGGAGATAACTTTATTTCGGTTTTCACGGCAAATGCGCATCGTGAAATGAAACGTTTCCTCAACGAATCCTATCCTTCGAAACGAAACACAAGCCGCTCGTCGTATCTTGGCGATTTGCTGGTAACATGCTATTCAAAGTTCAGCCGCAACCGCACTTTCGGAACTCTTATAGGCAAAGGATATTCGCCCGAAGAAGCAATTTCCGAAATGAAAATGATTGCCGAAGGATATTACGCCGCACGTGGAATTTACGAAGTAAACCGACGATTAAATATAAGCATGCCTATTGCAAAAGCGGTTTACAAAATTTTATACAGGCGGGCATCGGCAGCCAAACAAATGGAACTTGTAGAAGAAGAATTAATGTAAAAATTGAAATATATATGAAATTATCAATAAAAAATATTCACAGATTTGTGAATGAAAATGAAATTTCGGCATTGAAGACAAAGGCAGAAAAAAGTCTTAAAATGCTGCACGACAAAACAGGAGCAGGCAATGATTTTCTCGGCTGGGTAAATCTTCCATCGCAAATCAGTCAAAGTGAGATTGACGATATTCAGTCTGCTGCAAATAAATTGGCAGAATTAGCCGATTTTGTAATTGTAACAGGAATAGGCGGTTCATATCTCGGAGCAAAATCTGTGATTGAAGCATTATCACACAGTTTTGGCAATTTTTGTAAGCATGATAAACATCCTGTCGTAATTTTTGCAGGACAGAACCTCAGCGAAGACTACGCCTGCGAATTATTTGAAACGCTGGCAGGACGCAGGATTGCCGCCGTTGTTATTTCAAAGTCGGGAACAACCATAGAACCTGCCATCACGTTCCGTTTAATAAAAAAATACATGGAAAACGTTTACGGCACGGATGCTGCAAGCGAGCGTATTGTTGCCGTTACCGACAAGGAACGCGGAGCAATGAATACGATAGCAAAGAAAAACGGTTACAAAATGTTCGTAATTCCCGACGATGTCGGAGGTCGTTTTTCCGTACTTACTCCCGCAGGACTTTTGCCTGTTGCCATTGCCGGCTTTGATATTAAAAAACTTGTAGAAGGCGCTGCCGATATGGAAAAAGCAACAGATGCAAATGTCGCTTTCGAACAAAATCCCGCATGTATTTATGCTGCTGCACGAAATGCTCTGTATCAAAAAGGAAAATATGTGGAAATATTAGCCAATTTCAATCCCAAACTTCATTCTTTTGCCGAATGGTGGAAACAGCTGTACGGCGAAAGCGAAGGTAAAAACGGAAAAGGAATATTTCCTGCAAGCGTAGATTTTACTTCCGATTTACATTCGCTTGGACAATATATTCAGGATGGAAAACGCATATTGTTTGAAACTGTTTTAAGCGTAGAAAATCCGAAACATGATTTTACAGTACCTTTCGATGATGAAAATACGGACGAATTGAATTTTGTTGCAAATCAACGAATAGACAAGATAAACAAATGTGCGGAACAGGGAACAATACTTGCACACGTGGATGGCGGCGTACCTAATATTCACATATCAATTCCTCAAATCGACGAATACAATACAGGTCAGTTGATTTATTTTTTTGAAAAAGCATGCGGCATCAGCGGTTACATGCTTGGCGTAAATCCTTTCGACCAGCCCGGCGTTGAGGCTTACAAAAAAAACATGTTCCGACTGCTTGGAAAATAACACCGAATTTGCGAAAATCAAAAGTTGCTCCTTGCAATTTCTGATAAAATTATAAAATAACAGATTATTGGTTTCAATCAATGATTTCAATTAATTTTGGATTAAATTGTTGATATTGACCATTAAATAGTCGCTCCTTAATAAGTGACGAAATCACTTATTATAAAAAAGTTATAAATGTAAATTACCGAATAAAAATACCGTGTTTTACGTACATACAAGATAAAAGTCGGCAAAACAGGGACAGGTTTTTTCTTCTTTGTGTTCGTCATTGCGAGCGAAGCGAAGCAATCCAGAAAAAACACAAAGCACAGGTCTGGATTGCTTCGTCGCTACGCTCCTCGCAATGACGTGCTGTTTGCTTTTATGTCAAAACAAAACCGACAGAAATAATGTCGTATCATTGCTGATTTTTTTATTTTTAAGGAGCGA
>JAIRKV010000243.1 GCA_031259935.1 Prevotellaceae bacterium
TTTTATCTTTTATTACTCATATTTATAACTTATAATTTATATTATAATACAAATTATCTTTGCAAAGTTAAATAATTATTTACTAATACAACTCCATATTTTTAAAATATTTTAAAAATAAATTATAATACATTATTATACAATAATTTAGTACGATATGTTAATATAAATTACAAGACTTAAAAAACGCTAAAAATCAGCCAAAATCTAGCGATTAATAATAAAGTTTGGTTTTTTTTTGTTTTGGATTAACTCCGTTGGTCTCCGTTGTGTTTCTGGATTGCTTCGTCGCTGCGCTCCTCGCAATGACGTGCTTTTTTGTTTGTTTCTGTCTGTAATCTTTAAATTTTTAAAATTATTAAACGTCATTTTTGAAGGAGCGACTGATTAAAAGTACAGATGTATTTCCTCTGTAAATTTTGCCGGAATTTTTATCTGTTTGTATGTAATTCGGATATTTAGTGTTACTTTTGCAAAATAATATTTATCAATATGAAAAAATTTTTACATGTAATTTTATTCGTTGCATTAAGTATTTCGGTATTTGCACAACAGCACGGAAAAGTGTTTGATGATAAAATTTTCAAAAGTTCAATTCTCGGCAGAGATGTAAATTATACAATTTACCTTCCGCCCGATTACGATATTTCATCGCGAAAATATCCTGTTCTGTTTTTACTTCACGGCTACAGCGACGACCATACAGGCTGGCTTCATTACGGCGAAATGAACCGCATTGCCGACCAGCTTATAAACGAAGGCAAAATTACGCCGCTGATAATTGTGGTTGCCGATGCGAAAAAAACGTGGTACGTAAATAATTATACCGGTACCGAACGCTACGAAGACATGTATATCACCGAATTTATTCCTTACATAGAAACAACATATCGCGCACGCGGCAACAAATTGGGGCGCGCTGTTGGCGGACTTTCCATGGGCGGTTATGGCTCGCTGCTGTATGCTCTGAAATATCCCGACATGTTTTATGTTTGCCTGCCTATGAGCGCAGCCGTCTTTACCGATGACGAAGTTAAATCACGCTTTAAAGAAGGCGAATCTTACGGATTTAAAAGTCTGTTTGGAGGAACATCTGAAAAACTTGGCGAACACTGGTACAAAAACAGTATTTTGGATATTGTAAAAAATCTGCCCGAAAGCCATAAAAAATCAGTGAAATTTTACATCGATTGCGGAGACGATGACTTTCTGTTTCGCGGAAACTCTACATTGCATATCATTATGCGCGACTTGAAAATTGATCATGAATATCGAGTACGTGATGGCGCTCACAGCTGGACGTATTGGCGACAAGGTTTATACGATGGATTGATTTATATAAACAAATGTATGCGACATTAAACTCCTGTTTTTCGTGCGCTTTTTGCGATTTACCGCATAACAGCGAAATTAATGATTGGCAATTTAATTGATTTTATTACCTTTGCAATCGAAATTAAAAATTATGAACAAAATGAGAATTAATATCGTAGCAGGAAACTGGAAAATGAATACTACCGTAGAAGAAGGAGTTAAATTAGTTTCCGAAACAGTCGAAAAATCAAAAGATTTATCAAATGTAAAACTTATTGTAGCGCCTCCGTTCACGCATCTTGCAAGTACAGGCGCAAAAATTAAAGGCACAGGAATAGGTTTGTCATCGCAAAACTGCGCAAGCGAGGCAAAAGGCGCATATACAGGTGAAGTTTCGGCGGAAATGCTTGCCGGTATAAATGTTGAATATGCAATTATAGGACATTCGGAACGCCGCGAATATTACAACGAATCAAATGAAATTCTTTTAAAAAAAATTAAACTTGCTCTTGCAAACGGGATTTCACCCATATTCTGTGTGGGCGAAAATCTTAATGAACGTGAAGAAAACCGTCATTTTGAAGTTATAAAAAAACAAATTGAAGAAGTTGTTTTTTATACAGACGAGAACGATTTTGAAAAAATAATCATAGCCTACGAACCTGTGTGGGCGATAGGTACAGGCAAAACAGCAACAGCCGAACAGGCTCAGGAAATACATTCGTATATACGTAAAATTTTGTCGAAAAAATTTGGAAAAAAAGCAGAAAATACGTCAATACTTTACGGCGGAAGCTGTAAACCGGAAAATGCAAAAGAAATTTTTTCAAAACCCGACGTTGACGGAGGTTTGATTGGCGGAGCATCACTCAATGCCGATGATTTTATTGCAATAGCAAAATCATTTTAACATGTGAAAATCAAAGAAATATGTCTTAAATTACGGCTTTCTTATTGTTTTCACGATGGCGCTTATTATGACAAAATCTTTTTTTGAAGCGCTGTGAAAAAAGGCTGAATTTTGGATTTTAAAAACCCGACATGCTGAAATTCTAAATTTTCATGTAATTTTGCAGCAAAAAAGGAAAAAGAATTAAAAATGGCAATTTTAGGATTATTCTCAAAAGAAAAAAAAGAAATATTGGATAAGGGTTTGCAAAAAACAAAAACTGGACTGTTTAGCAAAATTTCACGTGCAATTGTCGGAAAATCACATGTTGATGACGATGTACTTGATAATCTTGAAGAAGTTTTAATAACGTCTGATGTTGGAGTTGAAACCACTCTGAAAATAATTGAACGTATCGAAAGGCGCGCTGCCCGTGATAAATACATAAATACCGCTGAGTTAAATGCAATATTAAAAGAAGAAATCGCTTCGCTTCTCGAAGAAAACGGTTCGATAAACGGCGAAACTCCTTTCGATTTTTCAAAAAAACCTTATGTAATAATGGTTGTAGGCGTAAACGGAGCAGGCAAAACAACCACAATAGGCAAACTTGCCGCACAACTCAAAAACGAAGGTAAAAAAGTACTGCTTGGCGCTGCCGATACTTTTCGTGCTGCTGCCGTTGACCAGCTCACAATCTGGGCAGAACGTGCGGGCGTTGAAATTGTAAAACAGCAAATGGGTTCTGATACCGCTTCGGTTGCTTACGATACTGTAAAATCTGCAATAGCAAACAATGCCGATGTTGTGATTATCGACACCGCAGGACGTTTACACAATAAAATAAATTTAATGAACGAACTTACAAAAATTCGTAATGTAATAAAAAAAGTCGTTCATGATGCGCCTCATGATGTTTTACTTGTGCTTGATGGCTCAACAGGACAAAACGCCTTTCAGCAAGCCAAAGAATTTACTAAGGCTACTGTTGTAACTTCGCTTGCTGTTACAAAACTTGATGGTACGGCAAAAGGCGGAGTTGTTTTAGGCATATCCGACCAGTTTAAAATTCCCGTAAAATTCATAGGCGTGGGAGAAGGAATAAACGATTTGCAAATTTTTGATAAAAATCAGTTTGTTGAATCTTTGTTCGGCAATTTGGATTAAAATATGAAATATTGAAAAAAATTAATCTTATAACTCTCGGCTGTTCAAAAAATATCGTCGATTCCGAATATCTAAGCGCACAGTTTACAGCAAACGGTTATCAGGTTATATTCGACAGTAACGATGTTTCAGCCAAAATTGTAGTTATCAATACTTGCGGATTTATTGCTGCTGCAAAAGAAGAATCGATAAATATGATTATGCAGTTTGTTGAAGCAAAACGCAGAGGAAATATAGAACATCTCTTTGTTTTCGGTTGTCTGGCAGAACGTTATGCCAACGAATTACGCACCGAAATTCCCGAAGTTGACAGTTTTTTCGGAGTGAAAAATCTTAAAGACATAATTGCAAAAATAGGCATGCAATATAAAAAAAACCTGATTGGCGAACGTTGCATATCAACACCTCATCATTATGCTTACCTCAAAATTGCCGAAGGTTGCAATTGGCGCTGCTCGTATTGCGCTATTCCGCTTATTCGCGGAAAATACGAATCTGTAAGTATGGAAAAACTGATTGATGAAACACGTTTTCTGGCGCATCAGGGAATAAAAGAATTGCTTATAATTGCTCAAGATACAACATATTACGGATTAGATATTTACAAAAAGCAAAAACTTGCCGAACTGCTTAATAAATTAAGTAAAATTGACGGAATAGAATGGATACGTTTACATTATGCATATCCATCAAATTTTCCCGAAGATGTGATAACCGAAATGGCAACCAATCCGAAAATATGCAAATACATCGATATTCCTTTTCAGCATGCAAGCAACGCCGTATTGAAAAAAATGCGGCGCGGTTCCAATGATGAAATTTATCGGTTGATAGAAAAATTGCGAATGAAAATTCCTGATATTGCTTTGCGAACAACACTTTTGACTGGTCATCCCGGCGAAGATGAAAAAGCATTCGAAGAATTGAAAAGTTTTGTAGAAGAGATTAAATTCGAGCGACTTGGGATTTTTCCTTATTCCGAAGAAGAAGGTACTTTTTCAGCAGCAAATTTTGCCGACAGCGTTCCCGAAACTGTAAAAAACGCTCGTGTAGATGAAATTATGAAAATTCAAAATGCAATTTCAAAACAGTTGAATCGGAAAAGAGTAGGGCAGGAGCATAGTGTGATTATCGACCGCATTGAAAATGATTATATTATCGCCCGTACTGAATACGATTCTCCCGAAATTGATAACGAAGTTTTAATTTCCGTTTCATCAATCCATAAAAACAAAATACCGAAAATCGGTGAATTTATTAACGTAAAAATCATATCTTCCGATGATTACGACCAGTTCGGAGAAATAATTTAATGATGTTTAATGAATGATGTTTATCACATTTGTTCCTTTGGCATTTACACAAAAGAAAATAAAGAATACTTAGTCGCTCCTTAAAAACTGTTTAAATTACATGTTAATTGTACATTAGAAGTAAAAAACGATGAATAGAATTGCAGGTTTTTGCGTCAATACTGATAAAAACTCTGCAAAAAAACAGCGCTTTTTCGTTGTTCATTGTTTGTAAATCGAACAGATTTTGACATTCTGTCCCGTCAGGGA
>JAIRKV010000285.1 GCA_031259935.1 Prevotellaceae bacterium
TTATCAGGCATGTGAAAACGCAAGTAATTAAAACACAATGGATACGTATAAAAAACAAAAGGCTGCCTGATTTAGACAGCCTCGTAAATTTGTTCTGATTTCAAACAAATTATTTAACAAGTGCAAACAAGATTTCTGTCGCCGTAGGCATTGTCGATTTTGCTTACATAAGGAAAAAATTTATTTTCTTTTATCCATTCAGCAGGAAAAGCAGCCTGCCTGCGCGAATATTTGTGCGTCCATTCGTCGGCGCAAAGTTCGACTGCCGTGTGCGGAGCCATTTTCAAAACATTATCATGCTCATCTGCTTTGCCGCTTTTTATATCTTCACACTCCTGTTTTATTTTTATTAATGCTTCGACAAATCTATCCAATTCTGACAGCGATTCGCTTTCGGTTGGCTCAACCATCAATGTTTCGTGAACGGGAAACGAAAGCGTAGGCGCATGAAATCCATAATCCATAAGTCGGCGGGCAACGTCGCTTGCTTCTATTCCGTATTCGCGTTTGAAATGCTGCAAATCGATAATACATTCGTGTCCTACTCTTCCATTTTCGCCTGTATAAAGAGTTTCAAAATGAGGTTTGAGCGCTGCTGAAACATAATTTGCATTTAATATTGCCATTTCGGTAACTTGTCTTAATCCTTCGCTGCCAAGCATTTTTATATATGCGTACGAAATCGGCAGCAGCATTGCGCTTCCGTAAGGTGCAGCCGCAACGGGAACGCCATATTTACCGCCTGTTTTTACTTGCGAATGTGAAGGAAGAAAATCGACAAGATGTTTTGCAACGTTTATCGTGCCAACGCCCGGTCCTCCGCCTCCGTGAGGCATTGCAAATGTTTTATGTAAATTCAAATGACAAACATCGGCGCCTATGATTCCGGGATTTGTAATTCCGCATTGTGCATTCATGTTTGCTCCATCCATATAAACTTGTCCTCCATTTGAATGTACAATGTCGATAATTTCAGATATTCGACCTTCAAAAACGCCATGTGTCGAAGGATATGTAATCATTATACATGAAAGATTTTCTTTGTTTTCTTCGGCTTTTTTTCTCAAATCGTCAACATTTATATTACCTTTTTCATCACAATCTACAACTATTATTTTCATTCCTGCCATTGCGGCGCTTGCTGGATTTGTCCCGTGTGCCGATGATGGAATAAGCGCAACGTTGCGATGCGATTCTCCGCAATGTTGTTGATAATTGCGAATTGTTATCAGTCCTGCATATTCGCCTGCCGCTCCAGAATTTGGCTGTAAAGATGTTGCTGCAAAACCTGTAATTGTCGATAAATCTTTTTCGAGTTCTGTTATCAGTTCTGCATAACCTTGCGCTTGGTTGGCAGGAACAAATGGATGAACAGATGCAAATTCAGGAAAACTGAGCGGCAGCATTTCAACAGCAGCATTAAGTTTCATTGTACACGAGCCGAGTGAAATCATGCTGTGAGTGAGAGAAATATCGCGCTGTTCAAGTTTTTTTATGTAACGCATCATTTCGGTTTCAGAATGATATTTGTCAAAAATATCCTGCTGCAATATTTCGCTTTTGCGAACAAATTTATCATCTATTTCAGCATTTCTACAATCACAATTATTATTTATTGATTTTCCATTATCAAATATTTTAAGCAATGTTTGAATTTCGGCGCAGGTTGTAAGCTCATCCATGCTTATACGAATTGTTTTATTGTCGGTATAATGCAGATTTATTTCGTTTTCGAGCGCAGTCTTTTTTATTTGTTCAACATCGGCATTAAGGATTTCTATCGTATCAAAAAAATGTTTACCTGCAAGTAAATATCCCACAGATTCAAGTTTTGCAGCAAAAGTTGCAGCATAGTGATGTATTCGCAAAGCAATTTGTTTTATTCCCTGCTGTCCGTGATAAACGGCAAACATTCCTGCAATCGTAGCCATAAGAGCCTGTGAAGTGCAAATATTTGATGTTGCTTTTTCGCGTTTAATATGCTGTTCGCGCGTTTGTAAACTCATTCTAAACGCTCTGTTGCCATGTCTATCAATAGAAATTCCTATAATTCGTCCCGGCATATTTCGTTTATACTCGTTTCGCGTTGCCATATAAGCTGCCGAAGGGCCACCGTAACCCACAGGAATTCCGAAACGTTGCGTGCTGCCAACCGCAATATCGGCGCCAAATTCGCCCGGCGCTTTCAAAAGTGCAAGACTTAATATATCAGCGCATACGCATACAAGAATTTCTTTGCTGTGAGCGACAGAACAAAGATCGCTGTAATCGCGCAGTTCGCCGTTTGCCGCAGGATATTGAACAATCATTCCGAATGTTTTATCGTTGAAAATAAAATCTTTATATTTGCCAATTTCTATTTCGATACCGAGAGGCAAGGCGCGAGTTTTGATTACATCTAATGTTTGAGGAAAAATATTTTCATCTACAAACAATACGTTTTTACCTTCTTTTACCGCCGTGCGCGAACGTTGATTGAACATCATAATCATTGCTTCGGCGGCAGCCGTGGCTTCGTCGAGCAGCGAACAGTTTGCTATAGGCAAAGCGGTAAGACTGCAAATTACCGTTTGAAAATTTATCAAGGCTTCAAGTCTGCCTTGCGAAATTTCGGCTTGATATGGCGTGTAGGATGTGTACCAGCCCGGATTTTCAAAAATGTTGCGTTGAATTACGGCAGGCATTGCCGTTCCGTAATATCCCATTCCGATAAGCGAGCGATATGCTTTATTTTTTTTTGAAATTTCATAAAGTTTACTGTAAACCTGATATTCATTCAAAGGAGCATCAAGTTTAAGCGGTTCTTTCAGGCGAATAGATTCGGGAATGGTTTGGTTTATCAAT
>JAIRKV010000295.1 GCA_031259935.1 Prevotellaceae bacterium
TCTGCGGCAACCCGCACGTGATGCACAAAGGGACGTGGTTTTTACCGAGCGGCGCATTCCTAACGGAATGCAATCCGGAAAAAATTGTCCGAACTTTGATTCGTGTGATTAAAATGATTTAAAATGATTAAAAAACAAATAAAAATATCCCGTAGGGATAGAATATTTATAGGAAAAATAATTCTGGATTAACTCCGTTGAGCTCCGCTACGCTTCGGTTGCTTCGGGCTGATGCCCTCGCAATGACGAACAAAAAATATCCCGTAGGGATACAATGTTGGTAGAACTTTCACCGCAACTACAGGTTACGTGCGGAGCAACGACGGTTTTTCAAGTCATCTGCGGCAACCCGCACGTGATGCACAAAGAAATATCGTTTTTACCGAGCGACACATTCCTAACGGAATGCAATCCGGAAAAAATTGTCTGAACTTTGATTTGTGTAATTAAAATGATATAAGAATTTAAAAATTTAAAGATTACAGACAGAAGTAAACAAACAAGCACGTCATTGCGAACTGCGAAGCAGGAAGCAATCTATAAAAAACCGTAATAACACAAAATGAAACACCGAAACACAAAAACCTTATTTCTACCTTATTTTCACAACAAAACAACCTTAGTAGCAAAAGATAACACACACATTCGCCAACCTTATTACCTTATTGTTCATTTGTTTCCTGCATCCCGGCGAGATGCATCGCTCGGTAGAAATTTCATCACAACCAAAGGTTACGTGCGGAGCAGCGGCGGTTTTTCAAGTCATCGGCGGTAACCCGCACGTGGTGCATAAAGGAACGTGATTTTTACCGAGATGCAATTCCTATGGAATCAAAAAAGGAACAAGAAAAATGAAAAATAAAAAAAGAAAGCACGTCTTTGCGAGGAGCGTTTAATGATTTAAACATTTAAAAATTCAAAGAACAATATGGATGCAAAACAGAGAAATAAGCACGTCATTGCGAACTGCGAAGCAGTGAAGCAATCCAGAAAAAAATGGTTGAATTATGATTCGTATGATTAAAAATGAATGAAAAACAAAAAAATATCCCGCAGGGATAGAATGTTGGTAGAAAAAATAATAATTCTGGATTGCTTCGGGCTGATGCCCTCGCAATGACGAACAAAAAAATATCCCGTGGGGACAAATATTTATAAAAATTTCATCGCAACCAAAGGTTACGTGCGGAGCATCGGCGGTTTTTCAAGTTATCTGCCGTAACCCGCACGTGATGCACAAAGAGATGTGGTTTCTACCGAGCGATGCATCCCGCCGGGATGCAGGAAACAAATCAACATCCCAGCAATTCCATTCATCGTTTTTTACATCTGATTTACAGTTAATATGTAATTTAAACAGTTTATAAGGAGCGACTATTTAGTTTATATTGTCATAAGAATTTTTTTTGCAGTTTCTATTAATTGTTCCGAATATTTGTATATGTCGTCAAGTGAAGACATGCTGATTATTTTGTTATCCGGTTTTAACATTATACGTAAGTTTGCGGGATTGTTGAAATATAGCCGACAAACATTATACCAGAGATTGTCGATATTTACAGCAAAATAACCTTGGTTGTCACTGTACACGATTCTTTCTACAGGTATTACAGTTCTTAATATTGATTTTACGATGTAGTAACCGTTAAGTTTAATGGCTGTTGTTTCTACTGTTTTTATTTGTTTGGTTTGTGTTTTTTCTACTTCTGAAGTCTCTTTTGTTTGTTGCGGACTGTTTTCATTTCCGTTTTCTATTGTCTCTTTTAATTGTTCTGATACAATGTCATTAACGCAGGATGATATGGAACGTTTTACAAGCGATGTGAATTGATCAATTATTTTTGGAGAAAACGTTCCATTGTAGATATTTTTACTTACAAATTTTACAAATTCGGTAGAAGGATTTGCAAATTCAGCGGATAGTCGCGCTTTTAATTTTTTAAGATATTTAAGTTCGCTTGCAGAATTTAAAATTTTTTCAACATCGAAATACGATTTATGAAATTTTTTCAGTTCTTCAATATCATGTTCTTTCAAGTCCGACAGATTGATTTCCAAAAAAGGTTTTTTGTCCATTCTGTTCTGGGTGTCCAAATCGGTATAGAATCGATAAACAATTCCATTTGTAAGAACTCCGAATTTTGCATTTGAAATATTAAAATATCGCAATAATTGGTTATCATGCAAATTCAAGTCTTGTTTACAGTGTTTGCATTCAATTAAGATAACAGGTTTGTTGTCTTTAAGAATAGCATAATCAATTTTTTCACCTTGTTTTATACCGATATCGCAGATGAATTCAGGCAATATTTCAAGCGGATTAAATACATCGTATCCTAATGCCTGCAAGAATGGCATTATCAAAGCGGTTTTTGTTGCTTCTTCGGTTTTAAGATTGTTTTTTAATGATTCAACTTTGTTTGCGAGTTGTTTTAATAAATCTTTGAATTCCATATTTTTGTTATTTAAATTTAATTTTCTTTCAATCCGTGTGCACGTACTCTCTCCTCTTATGATTTTTTTTCTTTGAGTGCATCTATCGCCTGAAAAAATCGACGGTTAATATCTTCTTCAATCTTTGATGGTTCAATTCTGTATCGTGACATGATTTTATTTTTCTTATTGGCTTGTTTTACTGGATCTTCTCAATAGATATATATGACCAATTAGAAGAAAGTCCCAGATCACTGAAATCTTTAGTATCTGCCTTAAATTTTAATTTTCCAAATGTCCATTCCTGCGGATTTTGAATTATTCTTCCTGTTATTTCTATCTGGACAGGAATTTTGCAT
>JAIRKV010000060.1 GCA_031259935.1 Prevotellaceae bacterium
TACACAGGCAACGAACCTGAAGTTCCGATTGGCGAACGCCCTGAAATTGACGTGTGGATTATTTCTCTGCTTAATTCACTGATAAAAGAAGTTGAAAATGCTTACGAAAATTACGAACCGACACGCGCAGGACGCGCAATTCAGGATTTTGTTATCGACAATTTAAGCAACTGGTATGTACGATTGAACCGCAAACGGTTTTGGGGCGGAAAAATGAACGCCGACAAACTTGCCGCATATCAAACGCTGCAAACATGTCTGCAAACGGTTGCTTTGCTTGCGGCTCCAATAGCGCCTTTCTTTTGCGACAATCTGTTTTGCGATTTGAATGAAGCAAGTCGGCGATACAGCGAAAATTCGGTGCATTTGGCAAATTTTCCTGCTTTTGATGAAACACTTACAGATGCAAACCTTGAAGAAAAAATGAATCTTGCTCAGCAGGTTTGCTCCATGACGCTGGCTCTTCGCCGCAAGGCAAACAAAAAAGTTCGTCAGCCGCTTACAAAGATTATGATTCCCGTTGCGGATGAAAACATGAAAAACAATCTGGAAGCCGTAAAACATTTGATACTTGGCGAAGTAAATGTAAAAGAAATTGAGTTTTTAGACGATACGACAGGAATTATTATTAAAAAAATCAAACCAAATTTCAAAACACTGGGAAAAATTTACGGCAAACAAATGAAAGAAATTTCGGCTGCCGTTTCCGAATTTTCGCAATACGACATTAATAATTTGGAAAATCTGTCGAAAATAACGCTAAATTTACCATCGGGCGATGTAAATCTCAGGCTCGAAGATGTTGAAATAACTTTTGAAGATATTCCGGGAATGCTGGTTGCAACCGAAGGAAAAATCACAATTGCGCTCGACATAACAGTTACGCCCGAATTATTTGACGAAGGGATTGCTCGCGAAATGGTAAACAGAATCCAAAATATACGCAAAAACAGCAATTTTGATGTAACCGATAAAATCAACATACAAATCGAGAAAAACGATGTCATAATCAATGTCGTAAATTCGTTTTGCGATTACATATCGGCACAAACTCTGGCTGCAAAAATCAGTTTTGTCGATTGCATTGAAGATGGCAATACTTTAGACATGGATGATATTTCGGTAAAGGTAAAAGTTGAAAAACATACTGTATGAAAAAGTTAAAAGACCGCTTTATTGCCTTCTTATAACGTTGGCTTATTTTTCTTATTTCAATTGTAAATATTCAAATTTCTTTCAAATATTCCTCGCCAATATCTTCGATTTCCTGCATTGTTTCAATTGTACCTTTTATGGCGATAATCATATTTTTCAGGTGTTGCATATCGGAAAAGTTGAGGAGAACTTTGTCTTTAATTCTGTATCTTAGCCATTTGTCAATGGGTTTGTATGAGCCGATTTCAAAGTTGTATATTTGCAAGCTTACGCCGTCAAAAACAATAGTTTTGTTGTCGTTGGTGTAAAGAAACAGTTTGTTGTTGTTTTGTGCAATTTTTTCTACCATAAAATCGCCGTTAATATCATAATTTATGCGGATTTCCGTGTCCTGTGGCAAATTCTTAAGTAAGTGCAAATCAATGAGTTTTTGCCCAAGTTTAGCGTATTTGTCAAAAGTTTCCCTGTTTGTTGTCATTGGCACGGCAGGAAAATCGGTTTTCAAAAATTCGATGTATTTTTCCCTGTAAATTTTTGAGTGCAAAACGCCGTAGATATACGCGGGAATTTCTTCGGGAGCGGGCGCAGGGTTCAATTTTTTGAGGTATCGGTTTATAAACTTTCCTGTGAAATTATCTGTTTTATAAAAGTCTTTGCCTAATTTTTCCTCAAAAAGATTTGGTTCTTTTGTACCGTTGTAAAAGTAAAGTGGGGCAATGTATGTCCATTCGCGAGATTTTAATGAAACAGTACAACTTTCAGCCATTTTATCAACGACAAAAATATTTTGCCACTCTTCCCCAAATAATTGGCGTGAGAAACATAAGCCAATATTTCCTTTTTCAAAATGCTTTGCCGTATCGTAACGCGGATATGCAATAAATCCTTTTGAAATTTTTGATAATGAAGTGATTCTGTTATCAAAAGGACGATATGCAATCTCTTGCGGGTTATAGTTTTTCAACAAATCTTCCTTTGCTTTTTCTATTGTCCAATCCCGACTGTCGCTCACATTATATTTAGTGGCAATTTCCGGTTTATACAAAGGACGTATTTCATCTGCAAGTTTTTCTAATGATTTTTGCGAATAATGCAAAACAAAATCATCATTTTTTGTTTGTATGCCGCTATTGTAATATTTAAAAATATCCGTTATTTTCCAAAACTTTTTATACTGTTTTATGTTCGAAAATTTTTTATCGGTAAACCAAAAATATTGACTTTCGGAAGGGATAATTTTTTTCCAATGTACACTTCTAAAATCGGTATTTTCGAGAAACGACAATTTTTCGGCGCGGGAAGTCAAATTATTATCAAGCATAGAAAAATAAAACACTGGTTTGGGCGGCGCAATTTTTTTGTATGGATCGTCAAAATTCAAAGTTTGTTGAGCCTTTCGGGCAGGTTCTCGTTTTTTGTATTTTACAAAAAACGAAATCGAAACGCCAACCATAATATCGAAAATATTTTTGTCTTTGTCGCCTTTGCGTGTGTTGCCATGCAAATTGAGGATGTAAATTTCGTCGAAAGTGTTGTACAAATGTTCGCGCATTTTGCGGTGCGTAACGCCGTCGAGAAAACTGTTATTTGTAATAATTCCTACTATTCCATAGCCGATTTTTTCGATTTTTCGTTCGGCAAAACGAATGAATTTGATGTACAAGTCGTCAAGGTTTATCTTCTTTTCATTCAATCCGTCTTTGTATTTTTGCAATTCAGCGTCAATGATATCGCTTTTTGCTTGACTTTTTCCGTTAAAATACGGCGGGTTTCCTATAATTGCCAAAATTTCTTCCACATCTTTAATGGATTGTGATTTATCGTATTCGTTTTTCAAATGCGGCAAAAGTTCGCTGATTGAATGTTGACTGATGTCAAGAGTATTGGTGAGATAAATACCCAAACGCTCATTTTTTTTAGCGTTTACAAAAATACCTTTTTCTTTCAAAAACCGTGTTAAAATGGTGTGTGCAATTATATAAGGCGTAAAAAGCAACTCAAAACCATAAATATCATTTTGTACTTTGTGTTTCGCTATATTTTTATCTAAACTGTCCGGATTTTCAGGAATAATTTGCGTTAAAATGGAATGAATAAAAGTACCTGTACCGCAGGCAAAATCAAGTATTTTTATATTGGAATCGCGATAGCCGTTGTATAAATTGAATTTATTTTTTATTAAATGATTTACGCCGCGAGTAATAAAATCTGTTGCTTCTCTTGGCGTGTAGTAAACGCCGCCTTCTCTGCGATTTTCCGTTCCGCGAAACTTGTCGTATTGAGCCAAAAAGTCTTCGTAGAGATAAACTGCAATGTTTTGTTTTCCGTTGTTTGTTTTCAAAAATTCATTTGTAATTGCCGCCGTATCAATCAGATTAATGTTTTTTCCAATGTTTGTGAGTGCAATTTTTATTTCTGTTGGCAAATAACGACTTTCGTATGCCTGTGTTAAAAATTCGTAAAGCAGGCGATATTCGTCGGGAATATTTTCAAGATAATTCAACTTTTGTTCGTTCAACTGTTCGCCTTTATCCATGCGTGCAAGCAGCAGTCCATACACGAGCGACTGCGCGTAAACATCGCAAAAATCGGCGAGCTCGTAATGGTAATTGATTGATTTTTCATATTCGCCGAAAAGTCCTTTGAATTTGGTATAAAAACTTTCGGTTTCGTTGTTTTTGTCAGAAATATATTGTCTCAAAGCAACCGAATAGTAAAAACTTTGTGCGGCGAGCGCAGTAATAAGCGTCTTCTTTGAATTGATATACGGATACTTGTAGTTGTAAAAATCCTGCAAAAGCGTAACAAAGTCGAGTAGCGTTCTGGTATCGGCAGCAAGCGTAATGTTGTGCAGATTTTTGCCTTTTTGCAACAAAATAAACTGTCTGTAGTTAGTAATAATAATATTTTCGCAGGTTTTGGAATATTTTTTAATCTGCTCGCTTTCAATCAATTTTTCGATATTGTATGACGGCTTTTTACATTCGATAAATCCAACCAGACTTTTGAAAAGTGTGTTGGCGTCGTCCCACACAAAAAAATCGGGCATACCGTCAATTTCAATGCCGCTTCGGCGGTCTTCCTGCACAATGGAAGTTTTGTTCAAAAATGGAATTTGCAACGTATTGAAAAGAGTTTCGAGCGACGTGCGATATTCTATTTCTTCGCCGTTTGGTCGGGCTGCCAGATATGCAAGGTAGGTTTGTACCTGCGGTTCGATTGCCGAAATAAGAGACAGATTTGCCATAATTTACGATGTTTTATATTTTTGCAAAGTTAGCATAAAATACTTGATTACATATAAACGAAGAAAAATGTCTTGCAAAATTTATAGAAGAAAAATACAAAATAAAAACGATATGCGGGCATAAAAAAAGGAAATAATAAAACAGAAAAACATTGTTTTCTGTTTCATTTTTCGCAGTTCGTAATATAATCTGTTTCATACCGAATCTGAATATTAAAAACACAAATTTAATACTTTTCACAAGCGCTTTTTTATGAATTTTGAATTACATTTTTATTCGTCTGCATGTAATTTGAAAATTAAATGTTATCTTTGCACACTTTTTAAGATGTAATAAAATATTAATTAAGAAAAATTATGGCTGCAAAAAAGACAAAAACAGCAAAAGCGACAAAATCTCCGTCTAAAAAATCGGCAGAAAAAAAAACCGCAGCAACAAAAAAAGCGGTGAAAAAAAGCGAAGCCAAAATTAAGGATGAAAAAGTCGAGGTTGAAAAACCTGTTGTGAAAAAAGAAAAAACGGTTAAATCTATCAATAAAAAACCTGCAAAAAAAAATACTGAAAAAGCAGAGAAAAAAAAGGCTGAAAAAAAAGTTACAAAAAAAACAAAAACGACAGCCGCCAAAGCCGGAAAAAAGGCAACAGCAACAAAAAAAGTTGTGAAAGCAACCAAAACTGAGGCTAAAAAAGCCGAGGTTAAAAAACCTGCTGTAAAAAAAGAAAAAGCGGTTAAATCTATTGATAAAAAAGTTGCAAAAAAAAATACTGAAAAAGCAGAGAAAAAAAAGGCTGATAAAAAAGTTGCGAAAAAAACAAAAACAGCAGCCGCTAAAACTGTGAAAAAGGCTACAGCAACAAAAAAAGCGGTGAAAAAAAGCGAAGCCAAAACTAAGGCGAAAAAAGCCAAAGTTAAAAAAACTGCTGTGAAAAAAGAAAAAACGGTTAAATCTGTCAATAAAAAAACCGCAAAAAAAAATACTGAAAAAGCAGAGAAAAAAAAGGCTGATAAAACAGTTGTAAAAATACCACAAGCAGCAGAGGAAAAAGTTTCACAAACAACAAATTTGAAACAAAATAAAGAAAAATCGGCTGTTCAAAAAATAGCGGCAAAAGAAATTGCACAGCCAACATCAAAAACCTTGATGGCAACAAAAACAGTAGAATCTCAATCTCCAAGAGTAAGATATTCGGACATGGAACTTGCCGAATTCAAACAGCGAATACTCGACAAACTGGAAAGAGAAAAAAACAATTACGAACTTTTGAAATCAACAATATCGCACGGCGGAAGCAACGATACGGAAGACACTTCGCCATCGTTCAAAGTTTTGGAAGATGGAGCGGCAACTTTGTCGAAAGAAGAATCAGGACAGCAACTTGAACGCATAAAAAAGTTTATTCTTGATTTGGAAAGAGCGCTGGTTCGCATCGAAAACAAAACTTACGGAATTTGTCGCGAAACAGGTAAATTAATCTCAAGAGAACGCTTATTTGCCGTGCCTCATGCAACATTAAGTATTGAAGCAAAAAACAAAAGATAATTTTCATAACATAAATCCGCGACTCGAGAAAACAAATCAAACTCGAGTCGTTTTTTTGATATAAAAAATCATGTTGACAAACAAAAAATCAATATACGCAATAGCAGCCATTATCATAATTCTGCTTATCGACCAGACAGTTAAAATACTCGTAAAAACCAACATGTCGCTTGGCGAAAGCATACATGTATTCGGCAACTGGTTTCAAATATCTTTTACAGAAAATCCGGGATTTGCATTCGGCATGGAATTTGGCGGACAGTGGGGAAAACTTTTTCTGTCGATTTTCAGAATATTTGCAGTTGGCATAATAGCATGGTTACTGATAAAAATAATTCGCCAAAAATATTCTACGGCATTCATAATAAGCATTGCCGCTTTGTTTGCCGGAGCCGCAGGAAATATTATCGACAGCGTTTTTTACGGACAAATATTCAGCGATTCATACGGACAGATTGCAACAATATTTCCCGAAGGCGGAGGCTATGCGCCGCTTCTTCACGGCAAAGTTGTTGATATGCTTTATTTTCCGATAATTGAAGGAAATCTTCCTGCATGGTTTCCATTTTGGGGCGGCGACAAATTTACATTTTTCAGTCCCGTATTCAATATAGCCGACTCGGCAATAACCGTTTCAATACTGTATATGTTAATATTTCAACGAAAAAATATAACAAAACTGCTGAAATAATTTTTATACATAACTCTTAATTACACATAAATTAGTCGCTCTTTAATAAGTGGTGAAATCATTTATTATAAACATTTATAAATGAAAATTGTAGAATAAAAATACCGTGTTTTACGTACATACAGGCTAAAAGTCGGCAAAACAGGAACAGTTTTTTTATTCTTTGTGTTCGTCATTGCTTTGTCGCTGCGCTCCTCGCAATGACGTCCTTTAAATTTTTAAATCTTTAAATAAATAAATCTTTTTGCTGCGCTCATCGCAATGACGTACTGCTTGCTTTTATGTCAAAACAAAACCGACAGAAATAATGTCGTATTATTGCTGATTTTTTATTTTTAAGGAGCGACTAATTAACAGAACATTTTGTCATAAAACAAAATATAAACAGGTTTTCTCTTATTCAATGGAAATAAAAAAACTTTCCCACTTTTGTACGAATTTGGAACATTAAAATTTTTCATTAAAAATGGGAAAGTTACAGTTTATTCGGTCTGTTTATTTTCTACTTTTCGGCATCTCTTATCGTTGCCCAGCCCGACAAAATAAAGAAGAATGCAATTATACTCAATATTGCGTTTATAAAACCGCCGACTATAGGAATTAATCCTACAATTGCGCCTACTAACGACAATAGCATTGCAGTAAACAGTTTTGATGCTCCGTTTCTTGCTTTTTGAGGAAAAGTGGGCGAATTTTTCAGTTTTGAATATCCCATCATCATCAAAATAAATCCGACAATATACAGAATAAGCCCCAGAAGACCCCAGATTAAAACATCAACAACAGCGCCGGCAATCATAATTATTGCGCCGTTACGAACGCTTTCGACAGCATTGCGGTCTGATGCTTCAAGTATTTTTGAAAAATCAGTCAATCCTAACAAAAACAATACGTATCCGCCTGCTATTCCAATGAAAAGCAGATAAGTTAAAATTTTGAAAAATGTTGCCGTACCGCTGATTGATGAACTTCCCATGGTAAAACTTTCTACCGAACCGGCAAAACTTACAAGCGAACTTATCGGATCAACGATTGAGTATAATACATTTGCTATTGAGTATAATAATACTCCCAAAAAAATTTTTTTGGTTATTTCTAACCATGATGTTGAACTCATAATTTAATTTATTTAAAATTGCGCCTACTTCATATTTTAAGTCTATATTCGGCTTATTCCGACTTTTTTAGCCGAATTTTATTATAAATCCGATTCGGCAAATCCGGACTTTTGTCCTCAAATCTCCACTTCAAATACGCACATAAAAAAAGCGCGGACAAATTCTTAATTATCCGTTTCATGAGGTTCTAGACTACCCAAAGTACCAAATAAGTGAATAAAGCCCACGCCGGAAACGACGTGAGCGTCATCGCTTTATTCTCGGTACTCTGTTGAAATTGTCTAGATTTCATGAAACCCGAATCAAGCTAAACGCTTTTTCCAATAAAATTTAAAATGTGCGTACTGTTTACTCTGTTCTATAACATAGGCATACAATATTTACATTTCAAAACGCAAAGGTATAACAATAATTAACGAAAACAAAAAATCGGCAATTTTTAACATATCGGCAGTTTGCTGTTATTCAAAAAACATATAACTTTCTTCGATAAATTTTATCGGAATTTTTATCAGTCTGCGTGTAATTGAAGATTTTATGCTAACTTTGTAAATTATCCGTAATATTATTATGGAATATATTAATTTGATTATAAATTTATTATGATAACAGACATACAACAAGTTAAACAGCGTTTCGGAATAATAGGCAATAATTCCGAACTCAACAGAGCGCTGGATATTGCCTGTCAGGTTGCTCCAACGGATTTGTCGGTGCTTATTACGGGAGAAAGCGGTGTCGGCAAGGAATTTTTTCCGCAGGTAATACATCATTTGAGTTTGCGCAAACACAGCAAATATATAGCAGTAAACTGCGGAGCAATTCCCGAAGGAACAATAGATTCCGAACTTTTCGGACACGAAAAAGGCTCGTTTACCGATGCAAAGGAAACTCGCAAAGGTTATTTTGAAGTTGCCAATAACGGAACTATTTTTCTTGACGAAGTTGCCGAATTGCCGTTATCAACGCAAGTCAGACTGTTGCGAGTGCTTGAATCGGGCGAATTTATGAAAGTAGGTTCATCTGCCGTTCAAAAAACAAACGTAAGAGTGATTGCCGCTACAAATGTGAATTTATCCGTGGTAATACAGAACGGACGTTTTCGCGAAGATTTATATTATCGCTTGAACACCATTCCCATAAACATTCCGCCTTTGCGCGAACGCAAAGATGATATATATCTGCTGTTCAGAAAATTTGCCGTCGATTTTGCCGAAAAATACAGAATGCCCGTAATTTCGCTGACTGATGAAGCCCGCATTTTGCTCGAAAATTATGTTTGGAGAGGAAATATAAGACAATTGAAAAACATTACCGAACAACTGTCGATAATTGAAGAATCGCGTGAAATAGATGAATATACATTGAAACATTATTTGCCCGATCAATCTTCAACTTTGCCTGTGATTTACGGAAAGGCAAACACCAGCAGTTCGTTCGATTCGGAACGTGAAATTCTTTATAAAATACTGTTTGACATGAAAGCCGATATAAACGAACTGAAAAAAGTTGTTCACGATTTAAGTCTTGGTCGTATGGCAACATATTATCCGACTGAAACGAAAAACGATTTTACCCAAACAAATATCGTAACTTCTGCAAATCCAGCGGCGATAAATATCAATGCAAAGCACAAAAATATTACCGAAACCGAAGAAATTGTAGATGAATCGCTTTCGATTGACGAAAAAGAAATAGAACTTATACGCAAAGCGCTCGAAAAATATCACGGCAAACGGAAACAGGCGGCAAATGAGCTTGGAATATCCGAACGTACGCTTTACAGGAAAATCAAAGAAAACAATATTTAAATATCGTAAAATGAAAAAAAATCTCAAAATATACCTTTCGCTGGTTTTGCTTTCATGTATAATTACAGTTTCATGCCGCATTTATTCGTTTACAGGAGCATCGTACGGAGCGGCAAAAACAGTGAGTATCGATCACTTTCAAAATATTGCGCCCATTGTAATACCAACGCTTAGCAATACATTCAACGAAGCGTTGCGAGAAAAATTTGTGAAACAGACGCCTTTAATGCTGGTTACAAAAGATGCCGACCTTGCATTTGAAGGCGAAATTCGCGACTACTCGGTAAATTCAATTGCCGTAACAGCCGACGAAATTGCTTCGCAAAACAGACTGCTAATCAAAGTACATGTTAAATTCACAAACACACTTGATGACAAGTGGAGTTTCGACAGAGATTTTTCGGCTTACGAAGATTTCGACAGTTCGCAAAGTTTGAACAGCGTGCAGGATGATCTTATAAAAACAATAGTCGATAAACTTATTGAAGATATTTTTAACACATCCGTAGCAAACTGGTAGAAATTTATGAATGCAGCAAATTTAATATCAATGATGAAGATGGAATACAAACCATCCGAAAAATGCCTGCAAGCACTGCAAAATATGATTGCCGACAATCCGTGGTTTTCTATCGGGCAACAATTACTGGCAAAAGAAATACAGCGATTCGGGAAAAACGATTTTGAAAAATATTTGAACACAGCGGCAATTTACAGCCTGAACCGTAAGTTTTTATACAACTTACTGTTCGACCCATCTCAAAATGTTGAAAATGAAGTTGAATTACAAAATGTTAATATTGAAGATGAAATTGAATTACAGGATGACGGTATTAAAGACGAACAGCAGAGCGAAGATATAAAAACAGAAGAAGAAACTGTATTTGATTATCCCGTTTCCGATTATTTTGCAAATCAAACAATCGATGTAAAAGAAACATCCGAAGATATAGTTGATAAATTTTTAGCATCACCACAAAAAATATCAATAGAGTATAAAGACGAAAAAAACGGAGATGGCAAAATGCCTGAAAATGCAGAAACAGAGCCAGATGACGAAGATGGCTTTGTAACCGAAACCCTGGCAAAAATATATGCAGAACAGGGTTATATTTCGAAGGCAATTGATGTTTATGAAAAATTAAGTTTGCAGGATTCAAAAAAAAACGCTTACTTTGCAGTCCTTATTGAAAATTTAAAGAAAAGAAATTAACAAATTTAAAATAAATATACGATGTTTTATACAATACTTATTGTTTTAGCAGTAATTGTCAGCATTCTTTTAGTATTTATAGTGCTGATTCAAAATTCAAAAGGCGGCGGACTTGCCGCAAATTTTGCTTCCGGAAATCAAATTTTCGGAGTGCGTCAAACTGCCGACACACTTGAAAAAGCAACCTGGTATCTGTCAATCAGTCTTGGATTTATTTGCATTATTGCCGTACTTTTTCCTCCACAGGGAAGAGACTTGTCGGGAGCAACAAACGAATCTGTAATTCAACGCAACAGCGGCATAACAACAAATTCAGCAGCACAGCCCGAATTTAAACCGGAACTGACTCAATCTGAAGATCAGCAGAATGAACAGCAAACCCAACAACAGGAACAGACTCAACAACAATAAACAATACGCTGTAACTGAATAAGCGAACAGCATATTAGTATTTTTTTTTTTTGGAATACCGATATTAAATAAAAAATATCGGTATTTTTTTGTTTTTAATCGGAAGTAATTTAAAAATATAAGACCTTTGCAAAAGTTCAATAGTCGCTCCTTATAAATAAAAAAATCAGCAATAATACGACATTATTTCTATCAGTTTTGTTTTGACATAAAAGCAAGCAGCACGTCATTGCGAGGAATGACATTTAAAGATTTAAATATTTAAAAATGAAAAAAAGCACGTCATTGCGAGGGCGTTAGCCCGAAGCAATCCAGAAAGAACATAGGACACAAATCTGGATTGCTTCGTCATTTCATTCCTCGCAATGACGAAATAAAAATATCCCGTTAGGGATAAAATATTTATAGAACTTTCACCGCAAGCAAAGGCTACGTGCGGAGCAGCGGCAGTTTTTCAAGTCATTTGCAGTAACCCGCACGTGCTGCATAAAGAGATGTTGTTTCTACCGAGCGATGCATTCCTAATGGAATGCGAATAAGTAAATCAAGGAGCGCAGCGGCTTAAATAATTTAAATATTTAAAGATTACAAACACAGGCGAACAAAAAAAGCAGCACGTCATTGCGAACTGCGAAGCAGTGAAGCAATCCAGACCTGTGCTTTGTGTTCTTTCTGGATTGCTTCGCTTCGCTCGCAATGACGTGCTTATTTTTCTGTTTTACCTCCATATTATTCTTTAAATATTTAAATTATTAAATGTCATTTTTTCTGGATTGCTTCGTCGCTACGCTCCTCGCAATGACGTGATTTTTTTCATTTTAAATTTTAAAATTATTAAATCTTTAAATCATTAAACGCTCCTCGCAATGACATGCCGATTTGCTGTTTTTATTCGTAAAGGGGCAATTGGTTGCCGGCAGCCAGATTGTTAACAGTTGCCGATTATTGTAATTTTATTCAGCGAAAGTATTGTATTCGCTAATAACAACAAAGGCTGTCGATTATCGGCAGCCCTGTAAGTTTACGGCAATGAGGCATTAATAATTTGCCTTCATAATTTCAAAATACGCTTGCGGATGTTTGCATGCGGGACATAACTGCGGAGCCGATTTGCCAACATAGATAAATCCGCAATTACGGCATTGCCACGTAATTTCACGGTCTTTTACAAATACGCTTCCACATTCGATATTCGACAAAAATTTGCGATAACGTTCTTCGTGTCCTTTTTCGGCAACCGAAATATTGCGGTACATGCTTGCTATTTCCGTAAAGCCTTCTTCGTCGGCAACATCTGCAAACGCCGGATAATCATGCGACCATTCTTCGTGTTCGCCCTGTGCTGCCGCCAAAAGATTTTCGGCAGTCGTTCCTATCACTCCGGCAGGATAACTTGCCGTAATTTCAACCATTCCGCCTTCCAGATATTTGAACATGCGTTCAGCATGCTCTTTTTCCTGATTGGCTGTTTCTTCAAAAATGGCTGCAATCTGTTCAAAACCTTCTTTTTTTGCCTTGCTCGCAAAATACGTGTAACGCATACGTGCCTGCGATTCACCTGCAAACGATGTCAGCAGGTTTTTTTCTGTTTTTGTTCCTTTTATACTTTTCATTTTTTTGTTTTTTAGTTTAAATTAAGTTTACACTTGATTTTACAAATGCAAAGATAGCATTAAATTTCCCAATTACAACACGGATGGATAAAAATTATTCGCTGTTTGTTCAATCGCCGTATTTTTTGTAATCGGGCTTTTGCCGTGTGCGGTCTTTGCGAAATGCACAGCAGCGAAACCCGCAGGCTTCGGCGCAGCCAATCAATCGACGAGCGGCGGAGTTCAGCGGAATTAATCAGAAAGTATTGTTTTTTAGTTATCAAATCGTAAATGACGAACAGTAAATTATTTTTATTACTTTTGTGTCGGTTTATTTCCAATAAAAAGTAATGATTATGGCAAATTTACTCATTGCATTCCGTTTTTTAACAGTAAAATAATTATAAAAATGCTGAAAATAAAAAATCTGCACGCCTCGATAGGAGGAAAAGAAATTTTGAAAGGCGTGAATTTATCGATAAATGCAGGCGAAATACATGCAATAATGGGACCAAACGGTTCGGGAAAAAGTACGCTTGCTGCCGTGCTTACAGGCAAACCCAATTACGAAGTTACAGAAGGCGAAATATTGTTCAACGGTAAAAATTTGCTTGCAATGTCGCCCGAAGAACGTTCGCACGAAGGTTTGTTTTTGAGTTTTCAATATCCTGTTGAAATTCCGGGTGTGAGCAACGTTAATTTTATGAAAGCCGCACTCAACGAACATCGTAAACACAAAGGACTTGAATCGCTTTCGGCATCTGAATTTTTGAAATTGATGCGCGAAAAAATGGCTTTGGTCGAAATAGATTCCAATCTTACAAACCGCTCGGTGAACGAAGGCTTTTCGGGCGGCGAAAAAAAACGAAACGAAATATTTCAAATGGCAATGCTCGAACCCAAACTTTCGATACTCGATGAAACCGATTCGGGACTTGACATCGACGCACTGCGCATCGTTGCAAACGGAGTGAACTTATTGAGACGTCCCGACACTTCGACAGTTGTAATAACTCATTATCAACGTTTGCTCAATTATATTGTACCTGATATTATTCACGTTTTATACAACGGAAAAATAGTGAAAACAGCAGGCAAAGAATTGGCTTTCGAACTTGAAGAAAAAGGCTACGACTGGTTGAAAATCGAAGATTCAACAAACTTGGAAGCCAAAGAATAAAGAATATTTTAAAACAATTATAAAACCATAAAATTATGAAACTATTAACCACAATTTTAATAACAGGATTTATGTCGATTTATTTTGTAAAAGCACAGTCAGACGACAAAAAATGGATAGAAATAGACTCTTTATTTGCCGATGGTTTATATAAAACGGCAATAGAAAAATTGAACGTAATATACGGACAGTCGCTTAAAAAAGGCAATGATGTTCAACTCGTAAAATCAATAATTTATCGACAGGCATGCCAGCAATATACAGAAGAAAATGTTACCGTAGCAGCAATAAATACTTTGCGCAATGATTTGCAAAAAACCAAATCAAATGTTGCTCAATCGCTTATAAATTCGTTGCTTGGCGAAGCGTTTTTGAATTATTACCGACAAAACAGATGGAAATATTACAATCGCACGGATGTGAATGATGATAAATCAAATGTTGATGTTACAACGTGGAGTTTGAACAGAATTTTCAATGAATGTATCGAAGCATATAAACGCTCGCTTGTGAACAGCGATGCACTGTGCAAAATAAAAATTAATTATATCAACGACATTCTGGCAGGAAATGAAGAAACGCGCGAATATCGTCCGACTTTGTACGATTTTGTGGCACATCGTGCAATATCGGCATTTGCAAACAGCGAACTGCGAATAACAACGCCAAAAGACGTTTTTTTGCCGAATGACGAAAATCTGTTTACTTTCGATGCCGGCGATTTTGCAAAAATGCAAATCTCAAGCAACGATTCAACTTCAAATTTACTGTTTGCGCTGAACATTTTACAGCAACTTACAAAATTTCATTTGCAACAAAACGATGTTCCTGCCATCGGCGATATTACTCTTAAACGTTTTGATTTTTTGATAAATAATTCTACATTGCAAAATAAAAAATCATTAGTAATGTCGAGTTTGCAAAAATTTATCGAAACTACGGAAAAAAACGATATTTGGTTTGAAACAAATTACAAACTTGCCGTAATGTACAGTGAAAACGGCGAAAATGCGAAAGCCTTAGAAACTTGCGAAACAGCCTTACAGCAAAAAAATATCGGCGAAAAACAAAAAAACAGACTCGAACAGTACGTTAAATATATAAAATGTCCTTCGTTTGATTTGAAGGTCGAAAATATAAATATTCCCAATGAGCCGATAAAAGTTTTTGTAGATTTCAAAGATGTATCGAAAATTTATTTTCGCATGTACAAAATACGGCACAGACAAGGCAGCATTTCATATATGGATGATGCTTTTATAAATAAGGATAAAGAAAAATATATAGAAAAAAATGCGCAATTTGTAAAGGAATGGAGCGCAGATTTGCCTCAAACAGCCGATTACAAAAAACATTCTACGGAAATTATAATAAATTCTGTGGCACAGGGACAATATATTATAGTGGCTTCGGACAAATCCAATTTTTTTAATGCGGACGAAAAAAATATTGCATATATAAAACTCAACGTTTCGTCAATTTCCTATATTTATAAAGACATAAATTCAAAAACTAATGAAATTTATCTTGCCAATCGCATGACAGGCGAACCTTTGCCTTATGCGCATTTCAAAATTATGGATAAAAACATGAACCTGAAAAAAGAATACACGAGCAACAGTCAGGGTATTATAAGAGATGACATTTCAGCAAATTACAATGACATTATTGCCGTTGTTGCCCAAAACGATTCTTTAATCGTTAAAAGTTCCGCAATATATGTAAACAGATATTCGTACTTGGGTTTTAAAGATGATATAATAACAAAATTTTTTCTTGACAGAGCTATTTATCGACCCGGACAAACAGTATATTTCAAAGGAATTGTGCTGAATTATGACGACAATAAATATTCAATTGCCGTCGGCGAAAAAGAAGAAATTACATTGAATGATCCGAATGATGAAGAACTTGCGACAATCAATGCAGTAAGCAACGAATACGGAACATTCAGCGGAAGTTTCGTTTTGCCTCAATCGGTTTTGGGCGGAAAATTTACAATAGAAAGCGATTATGGAGAAATCGGTTTTTATGTTGAAGAATACAAGCGTCCGACTTTTGAAGTAAAAATAAATCCTGTTGAAAAAAATCACAAATTCAACGAAACAGTGAATATTTCAGGACTTGCAAAATCTTATGCAGGTTACAATATCGACAATGCAAAAGTTTCGTACGGCATCGTGCGCCGAATAGAATTTCCATACAGATGGTGGTATTACGGTTTTAACGCCGCAACCGAAATTATAGCAAACGGAGAAACAAAAACCGATGAAAACGGAAACTTCAATATCAGTTTTTTTGCCGGCGACAGCGGAATGGAAAACGATATGCAAATTGCCGTTTATAATATTTCGGTTGATATTACCGACAATAACGGCGAAACGCACTCAACCGTATACGGCTTGCGAATGAGCAAAAAACCGCTTGTAATAAAAACAAATATTCCCGAAGAAGCAAATATTGCCGACAGTCTTTTATTCGATTTGTTTACGGAAAATTTGAACGGCAATCCGACAATATCCGACATTACGGTAAATATTTACAAACTTAAACAGCCTGAAAAACCTTTGCGCAAACGGCTTTGGGGAAAACCCGACAAACCGGTACTGACGCGCGATGAATATAAAAAACTTTTCCCTTATGATGCTTATGAAGACGAAGATAAAATTGAAAATTTTGAAGAAATCGCACTTGTAAAAACCGTTTCGTTCAATACTGCCGAAACAAAGAAAATAAATCTCGACGAATTGAAACAGTATGGAAGCGCTTCGTATCGATTTGATATTACGGCAAAAAACGCCGAAAATATCACAACAGACACAAAAACATACATCCAACTGCAAGACAACAATACTTTTACAGATATGACAAATTGGGTGCGCAAAGGAAAACAGACCGAAAAGGAAGTCGAATTTTTTGCAGGAGGAATCGGCGACGCCACGTATGTTCATTACGATGTTAAATATAGAAACAATTTGATTGAATCAAAAAATATAATTGTCGACAAAACGCTGCAAAGCATAAAAATCAGTATTCCGGAAACAAAAAATAATGAAGAATTTTCAGTATCGTTTGCAAGCATATTCAACAACAGAGTTTATACATCTCAACACGTTATAAAACCTTACGAAGACAAAAACGATCTTGATATTTCGCTTGTTACTTTCCGCGATAAAATGCAGCCCGGCGAAAAAGAACAGTGGAAACTGAGCGTAAAATCGTCAAATAACGAAAAAGCAATGGCTGAAATGGTTGCAAGCCTTTATGATGCTTCGCTGGATGCTTTTGTCGTACACGACTGGAATGAAAATTTTGCGAAAAATCCATCGTTGAATTATAATTATTACTACAATGAGTGGCATGAATCAAATATTTTCGGTTCGTCAAATTCGGTAAATCTTTCTAATGTTCATGTAAACATTTATTTTCCAGCCAAAATTTACGACCGTCTGATAACTGCCGATTATATAAGACGACATGCAAATTATACAAAAACCGTAAATAAAATAACCAAAACCGAAGGAAAAATAAAAGGAATTGCAGTTGATGAAAATTATGAACCGCTGGCTTATGTTTCCGTTTCCATAAAGAATGAACCATCCACAGTAACAACTGCCGATGAAAACGGAGAATTTGAAATTGCGGCAAACAAAGGCGATGTGCTTGTTTTTTCGTATATAGGATATATAACTCAGGAAATAACAGTATACGATGATGTGTTAAGCATTGTGCTTTTGCCCGATTCCAATATGCTTGAGGAAAATGTTGCTGTTGGTTACAGCGTTGCACGAAAAGAATCGGCTTTGTCGGGAAAAGTAGCAGGAGTGC
>JAIRKV010000100.1 GCA_031259935.1 Prevotellaceae bacterium
TGTTTCGCCGTATTTTCTGATATGCGCAACAAAGTCGAGAGAGCCTTCGTTTGCGGCTTTGAACATTGCTGCCAGGGCATGTTGAGCCGAATGTGAAGTTCCCGAACTTAAAGCATAAACAGTTCCAAAAACAAATGCCTGTCCAAAAAGGTCGGATGAATGGTAGCGAAGCAAATCGGGCGCTTTTGTGTTCCACAGTATGTCCGAAATCACTGCTGCGCCGATACGTTCTCCGGCATAACTGAACGCTTTCGAGCTTGATATGCACAATACATAACGGTCGGCATATTTTGCCACGGTAGGCTGATATGGCGGTACGCCGGGTTTGCCGTAATCTTTGCGAAAATCCATTGCAAAATATGCCAGATCTTCGATAACCGTAACTTCATATTTATTTGCCAGTTCGCCAATTATGCTTAATTCTTCATTGGTAAAACATATCCAGCTCGGATTGTTCGGATTTGAATATAATATCGACGAAACCTTACCATCGCAAAGCATTTCTTCAAGTTTATCACGCAATTTTTCGGCACGATAATCATAAATATCAAACGAGCGAAACGACTGTCCCAACAGTTTGCATTGAACTTTTTGCACCGGAAATCCGGGGTCGATAAACAGTGTGCCTTCGCGATTTTTATACATTCTGTTGATTGTCATAAAACATGCCATTCCAGCCTGCATCGAGCCTGCCACAGGTACGCAATATTCGGGAACCGCATCAATATCCAAAAAATTCTTTGCAAATCGCGCTGTTTCTTCTTTCAGTTCATCTATTCCTCTAATATTAGGATACAAAGCTGCAACGCCATTTTTAAGCGCATTTATTTGTGCATTTATGCCAATATTTTCGGGCGGCAATCCGGGAATTCCCATTTCCATTCGCACAAATTGCAAATTATTTTCTTTCTCAATATCATCTATCAGGCGAAGCAACTCGCGAATAGAGGCTGTTTCTATGGAATTTATTCCCAGTTCATTTATTTTTTTATTAATTATTTCAAACGGAACAAGCATTTTACATATATTTACATTTCGAAGTACAAATGTATGAAAATAAAATTAAAAACACAAAAATAATATTTATTTTACGATTTATAATTTATTATTTTGCAAATTTGACAATGATTATACAGGTTAATCAATTGCTCTTTTTCAATAATAATCAGCAATAATGTCGTATTATTGCTGATTTTTTATTTTTAAGGAGCGACTAAACAGTTTTTAAGGAGCAACTGATTATATGGACATTCATGTAACTCATTTTTACAGGCTTTAATATGATATTCATATTATTTTATTGCTCAAATGATTTAATATCAATACAAAAGCCATTAAAAAGAATTGAATAAATTATTTTTAATATCTTTGTCGCCTTTTAGAACAATATCAGTATTAATTATTAAATGAAGGTTATGTCGATATTAAAGCAGAAAATTGAAGAATTAAAAAAATATAAGGAAAAAATAATACTTGGCGGAGGCGAAAAAGCAATCGCAAAACAAAAAGATATGGGTAAAAAAACGGCGCGCGAACGTATAGATGCATTGCTGGATAAAGATTCTTTTTTGGAATATGACATGTTTATACAACATGAAGCCCGTGAGTTTGGATTGCTTGGCAAAGAATTACCTGCCGATGGTGTAATTACGGGAACAGGAAAAATAAACGGTAAACAAATTGCTGTTTTTGCACAGGATTTTACTGTTGCCGGAGGTTCTCTCGGGTTCATGCACGCAAAAAAAATCACTAAAATAATGGATGTGGCGCTCAACAATCGCATTCCGCTTATTGGTATTAATGATTCCGGCGGAGCGCGCATTCAAGAAGGCGTTGGCGCTTTGGCAGGATATGGTGAAATTTTTTATCGCAATACTGTTTCAAGCGGAGTGATTCCTCAACTTTCGGTAATTCTCGGACCTTGCGCCGGAGGAGCGGTTTATTCGCCTGCACTTACCGATTTTGTATTTGTTGTTGAAGAAGTTTCAAAAATGTTTATTACAGGTCCGGACGTAATTAAAACCGTTTTGGGAGAAGAAATTTCACAAGAAGATTTGGGCGGAGCGCGGGTACACAGCGAAATCACGGGAAATGCTCATTTTTGCGCTTCAAGCGAAGACGAATGTTTCGACCAGATACGAACGCTTTTGGATTATATTCCTCAAAACAATAACAAAGAATCACTGTGCGCCGCAATGGCAAAAGAGCCTTTAAGCAAAACAGAAATAGAAACAACAGTTCCCGATGATCCGAAAATTCCTTACGATGTACGCGATGTTATAAAATCAGTTGCGGATGGAAGCGATTTCTTTGAAATTCAATCTTTGTTTGCGCCCAATATAGTAATCGGCTATGGACGAATCAATGGCGAAACGGTTGGATTTGTTGCCAATCAGCCCGATTCGCTTGCAGGCGTTCTCGATTGCGATTCTGCCGACAAAGCTGCCCGTTTTATACGTTTTTGTGATGCATTTAACATTCCGCTTGTTACATTTGAAGACCTTCCGGGCTATCTTCCGGGAATTGACCAAGAACACATGGGCGTTATTCGTCATGGAGCAAAAATTTTGTATGCTTACAGCGAAGCCACTGTTCCGCGTATTACGGTTATTTTGCGCAAAGCTTACGGCGGCGGATATATAGCAATGAATTCGCGTCATTTGCAGGCAGATTTCGTTTTTGCCTGGCCTCTTGCCGAAATTGCAGTTATGGGAGCCGAAGGCGCTGCAAATGTCATTTTCCGCAAAGATATTGCAGATGCAGAAAATCATGCAGAAGAGCGTACCCGAAAAATTCAGGAGTACAGGGACAGATTTGCAAATCCATACATAGCGGCAGGCAAAGGATTTGTTGATGCTGTCATAGAACCTTGCGAAACGCGAAAATATCTGATTCATGCTTTGAGTATTTGCAAAAACAAAAAAGTAGAACGCCCATACAAAAAACATGGAAATCCGCCGTTTTAACAGATTTAACATAATAATAATTAAAATTTGAATGATGATTAAAAACCCGAAACATATAAAATCGTTTTTGCCGGGAACGGTTATAGATATAAAAACAGCAGCAGGAAATATTGTGAAAAAAGGAGATGTTTTGATAATATTTGATGCAATGAAAATGCATAATAGAATAATTACAACAATTGATGGAAAAATAAAATCAATAAATGTAAGGCAAAACGACGCCGTACCAAAAGATTTTATCATGATAGAACTGGAATAAATTCAAATATAATTTGTAACATTATCCAAAATAAATTTACAATTAAATATCAATTTTCAATTATTTTATTACCTTTGCAATCTGAATTTATGCATAAATAAATATAAAATAATATGAAAAATTTCAAACTGTTCGATATTCTTTTTGGATGGATTGTTTTTGCTGTTGCAGCAACAACCTATCTGCTTACAATTGAGCCCACGGCAAGCCTTTGGGATTGCGGCGAATTTATAGCATCTGCATACAAACTCGAAGTAGGACATCCGCCGGGAGCGCCTTTGTTTGCAATAATAGGACGAATATTCTCCTTATTTGCTCCTTCGGTTTATGAAGTTGCAAAGATGTTAAATTCGTTGTCGGCGCTGGCAAGTGCATTCACTATTCTGTTCCTGTTTTGGTCGATAACTCATTTAATGAAAAAATATTTCGGCAAAAAAAATAATGAACTTACTTTGTCCGAAGCCATAGTTACGCTTGGTTGCGGTATGATTGGGGCGCTGATTTACACATTCTCCGATTCGTTTTGGTTTTCGGCAGTTGAAGCCGAAGTTTATGCAACTTCATCTTTATTTACAGCCGTTATTTTTTGGGCGGCGCTCAAATGGGAAGAAGTTGCCGATACAAAATATGCCAATCGCTGGTTGGTTCTGATTGCATATCTTACAGGTTTGTCTATCGGAGTTCACCTTTTAAACTTGCTTGTTATTCCTGCAATTGCAATGCTTTATTATTTCAAAAAATACAAAACCACACCGAAAGGCGTTATATTCAGTATAATAATGGGCGGCGTGATTTTAGTCGCCGTTCTGTATGTGATAATTCCATGGATACCGCGAGTAGCATTCTGGTTTGACCTTTTATTTGTAAATGGATTCGGATTGCCTGTAAATTCGGGAGCAATATTTTTTATAATCATACTTGCAGCAGTACTGTCATATCTTATTTATTACACCGACAAAAAAGGCAAAGCGCTTGCCAATACTGTTGTTCTTTGTCTTACGGTGATTTCTCTCGGATTCAGTTCGTATGCAATGATACTTATACGCGCTTCGGCAAACACGCCAATGGAACAAAACAATCCCGACAATATCCGCACACTAATGAGTTATCTTAACAGAGAACAGTATGGAGACTGGCCTCTTTTTTCAGGACCTTACTATAACGCTCCGATAATAAATACGGAGATTGATGCGGTTTACACAAAAAACAAAGATAAATACGAAAAATTGCAGGACGTACAAAAAAGTATTTACGACAAACGCTTTACAACCATATTTCCACGTATGCACAGCAGAAACGAAGCGGCACATGCCGATGTTTACAGAGAATGGGGAAACGTGAAAGGAAAGCCGGTTGCCGTTGGAGATAATAAAATAGAACGCGTTCCAACTTTCGGCGAAAATTTAAGATTCTTTTTTTCGTATCAGATAGGCTGGATGTACTGGCGATATTTCATGTGGAATTTTGCCGGACGCCAAAATGATTATCAGGGTTATGGAAACTGTTTGCATGGAAACTGGATTTCAGGTATTAATTTTATTGACAATGCACGATTAGGTCCTCAGGATGACTTGCCCGATTTTCTCGCAAACAATAAAGCGCGCAACAAATATTACATGCTGCCGCTGTTGCTCGGCATACTTGGCATTGTAGTACAGTGGGCGCGTAACAAAAAAGATTTCAGTGTTATATTGATGCTGTTTTTTCTTACGGGAATAGCAATTGTAATTTATCTTAACCAGCCGCCGAATCAACCGCGCGAACGCGATTATGCATACGCAGGCTCGTTTTATGCATTTGCCATTTGGACAGGAATAGGCGTTGCCGGACTGTACGAATTGATAAAAAAAATATCGCCAAAAACAATAGCGGCATGTTTATCGGTAATTTTGTCATTAAGCGTTCCATATATTATGGCAAAAGAAAACTGGGATGACCACAACCGTTCGGGACGTTACATTGCTGCCGATTTCGGTAAAAATTATCTTGCATCGTGCGACAAAAACGGAGTTGTATTCACATATGGCGACAATGATACCTTTTCGCTCTGGTACAACCAGGAAGTAGAAGGTAACGGAACAGACGTACGCGTTGCAAATACATCATATCTTGCTTCCGACTGGTATTACGAACAGCTGCTGCACACATATTACGATTCGCAGGCGTTGAAACTTTCTGCAACGCCCGAAAAAATTATAGGATCTGTAAGAAATATAGTTATTGTAGAAGATAAATCGACTCCATACGAACTCAAACGCATTCTGGACGAAATTGTTATGAATGACAAACAGGCAAAATACAGATATTCGGGGATGGGAAGATCTCTTAATTATTTTCCTTCAAATAAGGTAAAATTAACTGTTGATAAAAACAAAGTCAGAGAAAACGGAATAGTAGGCGATTCATTAAGCGATGACATGATTTACGACCAGATAAATGTAACTCTTCCTCAAAGCGGCGTATATAAAAACATGCTGGCAATACTTGATATTGTTGCAAACAATTTCGAAGAACGTCCCGTTTATTTAGGAAAAACCATACCTCAAGAGTTTACCAATTTATTTAGAAACAACCTGAAATCAGTAGGGCTGGCATATCTTATTACACCCGAAAAACTTACTCAGGAAACATCTTTTGATATAGAAAAAAATTATGATTTATTTATGAATAAATATCAATATCGAGGATTAAACGACCCGAATATCTATTGGGATGAAGTTGCAAACCGCACAACAACATGGTACAGGCAGGGATTTGCCGATTTGTTTAACGCACTGATGAGAAAAAATGACAGAGAAAGAGCAAAGGCAGTTTTAGACAAATTTGATGAAGTGCTTCCGCCTGTGCATAAAATGTATGGCATGAACGAATCTGCTCCGATATATTACAGATATCTTGCAGGCGATACGGCAAAAGCCAATGAACAGATGGAATTATTATTTAACAAAGTAGAAAAAGAATTGACATATTATGCTCGCCTTGATATGGATAAACAAATAGGCATTTCAAACGAAATAGCAGAAAGTATAACTACAATGAAAAATCTCGTACTGTTCACAAACATGTACAACAAAGATGCGGAAGCAAAAATTACCGAGAAATTGAATTTATATAAACAGACATTTCCCGAAATTGTAAAAGCATATAACATAAAATAAAGTACAAATATAATCATACGGTTGTTTATGCACGGAATTAAATCGAAATGCATGTAAATAAGCAGCTTTAAAGTATTATTTAAATTAAGACAAATGCGATTTCAGCCGCCAAAATTTATAAAACGCCTGTACCCGTCAATAATCTGGAACTTTTACAGCGATGAGGACAAAACAAGCGTTTATTTAACTTTTGACGATGGACCAAATCCGGAAGTAACGCCCTGGGTATTGCAACAACTTGAAAAATACAACGCAAAAGCAACTTTTTTCTGTTTGGGAAAAAACGTAGAACAATACCCCGAAGTTTTCAAAATGATTTTGGAACAGGGACACAGCGCAGGAAATCATTCGTACAGCCACGTAAAAGGATTTGGCGTAAGCGTTGGCAGATATGTCGAAGATTTTGATTTTGCCGAAGAATTTATTCAAACCAATTTATTGCGACCGCCTTATGCACGCTGCACTCCGCGACAAATAAAAATGTTAAGTCAGCGGTTTCACATAATAATGATGGATATTGTAAGTCGTGATTACAGTAATAAAATTTCACGACAACACTGTTTGAAGAATGTAACAAAATATATACAGGCAGGTTCGATTGTAGGTTTGCACGATTCAAAAAAATCAGAAAAAAACATTAAATATGTATTACCTCGACTGCTCGAATTTTTAAAAGAAAAAGGCTTTGAATGTAAGCCGATTATTCTTTGAAATAATTTTACATGATAATATGCAACCGTTTGATAATTTGTTGCTCCTTATACCAACCTGTTATCAAAATGCAATTTGTATAAATTTATTATCAATGAAATGCCTTTACATTTCAGGTTATTTTGATACTGTTTTGGTATTAATCATTTCTTTTTTGTAATGACGGTTTGCTTCACTGTCAATCATTTTAATCTCTAATATCACAATTCCGACAGCATGGAGCACGGAAGTGCGGCGAAACATGACGCAATTTATTCAAAGAATCTCGGTGTTTTCGCATATATTTTCTGCGGACGGTTCAGGCGAATGCCTAACATTATTTCGT
>JAIRKV010000056.1 GCA_031259935.1 Prevotellaceae bacterium
CTGCATTTGTAACATCTGTCCATGCGCCAAGCATAACGCCATCTACACCAACTTTCATTGCCGATTTGTCATGGTTGATAACAAACTGTTTGAACGAAAAATTTTTACTGCTCATTTTAATGTTTTCTTAGAAACGGTCAAAATTACATAAAATTTTTGAAATCCTTAATGCAGTTTAATCGCCGGCTAGTATAATCATTACTGTATATGAATTTCTATTTTGCACAGTATGATTCTGTAAGATGTTGATATTACGGATTGGCTGCGCCGAATTCCGATGCATTTCTATTGCTTGCTCCGGTGTTAAAACAAAACCGACAGAAATAATGTTGTATTATTGCTGTTTTTTTATTTTTAAGGAGCGACTGCGTAACTATTTAATTTACACAAAGACGCAAATTTATTTTTTTATACTATCTTAAAAAAACAAATTGTTACCAACTGCCGATTTTTGTGATTTTTAATGCGTTAATCCTGCGTTGAATGCCGAAGCAATTTGGTCGGCAATCGAATCTAATGCTGTTTGCAATTTATCTTTCAGCATCATTTTTATTATCATGTTCATTTTTGCGTGCAATACAAGCCTCATTCGCGTATCGTAAGGCGCAATCTGTTTTAACTGTATCCAAAACAAAAACTCAAAAGGAACTTTACCTGTTCCCATATATTTTATCATAGCAAAAGGCTCTCTGTTAAGAATTTGCAATCCCATAGCAATGCCTTTTACCGTAAATGTACATTCATCGGCTGTTGCCCGAAAATCGTCGATTTTATCACGTGGGATTAATTGCGCTAATTTGCTGAAATCCGAAAAGAAATTATAAATATCTTCGGCTTGACGCTCTATTTTTACTGTTTTGCCTGTATATTCCTGCATTTTATTTTTTCCATGTTTCGGGTGATTTTTTCCAGTTATTGATAATTTCCATGTCGGCGGCATTTATATAGCCGCATTTTATTGCTTCGTTCAAAAGGGTTGTATAATCGCAAAGCGTTGTCAAATTGCAGTTTGCCGCTCTGAAATTTTCGGTTGCCGCATCAAATTCATAACTGAAAATTGCCAGCATTCCAAGAACTTTGCAGTTGGCTTTTCTAATTGCATCTACGGCTGCAATACTGCTTTTGCCAGTCGAAACCAAATCTTCAATTATGACCACCTTGCTGTTTTCGGTCAATTCGCCTTCAATCAAATTTGCCATTCCGTGTGATTTTGGCGACGAACGAACATAAACAAACGGTTTGTTTAACGCTTCGGCAACCAGTATTCCATGAGCAATTGCGCCTGTTGCAACGCCCGCAATAATTTCACAGTCTGAATATTTTTCATTTATTTTTTCGGCAAAAGCAGTATAAATCAATCTTCGGATATCGGGATACGAAAGCGTTTTTCTGTTGTCGCAGTAAATTGGCGAATTCCATCCCGAAGCCCATACAAAATGTTTGTAAACATTGATTTTTACAGCTTTAATCTGTAATAAATTCTTTGCTGTCTGTTTTGCTGTTTCGCACATATTTTCTAATTTTGCGCAAAAATAACAATTAATGACGACAAATATATTTTTCTTGTTAATATTTTAAATCTGTCGTCTGATTTCATAGAAGGCTATATAAATTATCAATTTCAAAATGTTAATTATGAAAAAAATCTTTTTTAATGACAGATTTGTTGCTTTTGGCTGTCGGTCTGAAATTTATAAAAAATGTGCAACAGCAGATATTTACGAATTGTGCGAACTTGCAGAACTTCCGAATTTACTCAACATTTTTTTGCACAATTCAGCCAAAAACGAAATTTATGTATCGTGCAAAAATGAAGACGAAACTTTTGTTGCCTTTTGCGATTTGTTTGATATGATATTTGCCGGCGGCGGTCTTGTGCGTAATTCGAATGGAGACGTATTGCTTATATACCGTTATCAACATTGGGATTTGCCTAAAGGCAAGCAGGAAGCGAACGAAAATATTGCCGATACGGCAGTGCGCGAAGTAAAAGAAGAATGTGGAATATCGAATCTGATACCGGGTAATTTTCTGACCGAAACATATCATTGTTTTTTGCTAAACGGACGATTGATGATGAAGCGTAATTTTTGGTACGAAATGTTTTGCAATGCCGAAATTCCGTTTCCACAAAAAAACGAAGACATCGAAAAAGCCGAGTTTGTACAGGTAAATAAACTGCCCGAATATTTTAAATACATGTACGCTTCGATATACGAAGTTTTTGTTGCAGCAGGTTTAGTTGAATAATCAATCGCCGATGTGTAAAATTGTTAACTTTTTTCCATAAATTTTGCATAACAATTTTTATCGGTCTGTGTGTAATCTGAATATTTAATGATAACTTTGCACTTTATACATTTTATTAATCAATTAAATTAAATATAAATTATGAAAGGAATTGTTTTGGCGGGAGGTTCGGGTACGCGCCTGTTTCCGATTACAAAAGGCATATCAAAACAAATGCTGCCTGTATATGACAAGCCGATGATTTATTATCCGATTTCGGTTTTGATGCTGGCAGGAATACGCGAAATATTAATAATATCAACTCCGCAGGATTTGCCCGGATTTAAACGTTTGCTTGGCGATGGTTCTGATTATGGCGTTGTGTTTGAATATGCAGAACAGCCTTCGCCCGACGGTTTGGCACAGGCGTTTATTATTGGCGAAAAATTTATCGGCAGCGATTCTGCCTGTCTTGTTTTGGGCGATAATATTTTTCAGGGTTCAGGTTTTTCGGCAATGTTGAAAGAATCCGTACGCACAGCCGAACAGGATGCAAAAGCAACGGTTTTCGGATATTATGTTGATGACCCTGAACGATATGGCGTTGTTGAATTTAATGAAACCGAAAATGTGATAAGCATTGAAGAAAAACCGCAAAATCCAAAGTCGAATTATGCTGTTGTCGGATTATATTTTTATCCGAATAAGGTTGTTGAAATTGCAAAAAACGTGAAACCATCGGCACGCGGCGAGTTGGAAATTACAACCGTAAATCAGGAATTTTTGAAAAATCAGGAACTGAGAGTCCAACTGTTAGGACGCGGATTTGCATGGTTAGATACAGGCACTCACGATTCGCTTGCCGATGCATCTATTTTTGTTGAAGTTCTTGAAAAACGTCAGGGATTGAAAATTGCATGTCTCGAAGGTATTGCCTATGATAACGGATGGATTACAAAAGAAAAACTGATTACAGCCGCACAACCAATGATTAAAAATCAATACGGACAGTATTTGTTGAAAATTGCAAATGAAACAAAATCAGCAAAACAATGGAAATAATAAAAACAAACATTGAAGATGTTCTGATTATAAAACCTGCAATACTGTCTGATTCACGCGGATATTTTTTTGAGTCATTCGTACAAAAAGAATTTGAACAGAAAGTTTGCAAAACACTGTTCGTACAAGACAATGAATCAAAATCTTCGTATGGCGTTTTACGAGGTTTGCATTATCAGTTGCCGCCTTTTGCGCAAGCCAAACTTGTACGCGTTATCAAAGGCAAAGTTTTGGATGTTGCAGTCGATATTAGAAAAAAATCACCAACATTCGGCAAATATGCAGCAGTAGAACTTAGCGAGGAAAATCATTTGCAGTTATTTATTCCGCGCGGTTTTGCTCATGGTTTTGTTGTATTAAGCAACGAAACCATATTCCAGTATAAATGCGATAATTATTATTCTCCGCAAAACGAAGGAGCAATAATCTGGAATGATGAAACTGTCGGTATAGACTGGAAAATAGCGGAACATGATATTATTCTTTCCGAAAAAGACAAAAAACATCCTGCGTTTACAAATGCAATGATATTTTAACTTATTTGCTCTATATTCCATACAAATGCGCGCAGTCCCTGCATTTTGGCTGCTTTATCAAGTGTACGCAAATCGTTCATTATTTTTTCTGTTTTTTCATCTTCAACAATAGTAAGTATTGACGAGTTCATTGATGGCCATGCATGACTGCCATAATGCGGTTCTCCGTCAACAGTTCCGCGACCTTCGGTGAGCGCCCATTTTGTAAATCCGCGCACATTGTTATTATCAAGAACATTAAGTATTCTTTCGGTCAAAGCCTGATTGTACGATATAAATATTGCTTTCATTTTTCTTTATTTTCAAATTTAATTCACAGGATTATTCAAACGTTTTATCGATCGTTTCAGTTCTTCAATTTCCCGTTTTTCATCTTCGTTTGTTATTTTTTTTCTGAATGCTTTATTGCTTACCAGCAAGGCGTATAAAACAGGTATTACCAATAATGTAAGCATGGTAGAGAATGTTAAACCGCCAATAATTGCTATTCCCATTGGTTTCCATATTTCAGAACCTACGCCGCTTCCGATTGCAAGAGGCAACATTCCCAATATTGTTGTGAGCGAAGTCATAAGTACGGGACGCAAGCGGCTTTTTCCTGCCATTACAACGGCTGTACGTATTTTGTAGCCTCGCTCTACAAGCAGATTGGTATAGTCGACCATTACAATACCGTTTTTAACAACAATGCCGACAAGCATCACGGCGCCTATCAATGCAATAATGCTGAGAGCCGTATTTGTTAAAAACAGTGCAAGAAATACGCCTGTAAATGCAAACGGAATTGTGAACATAATAATAAACGGCATTTTGAATGATTCGAACTGTGTTGCCATAACAATATAAACAAGAATAATAATAAGTATAAGCAAAGTCATCATGTCCTGATTAGATTCCTGCTGGTCTTCGATTGTTCCGCCGATTACAATATCTACTCCCTGTGGCGTTTCATAAGTTTGTAAAAGCGCCGTTACGTCTTTTATTACATCTCCGAGCGCAGCATCCGGCGCTAATGATGCATTAACGCTTACAAGTCTTCGTCGATTTTCGCGTTCGATTGCAGGAGCGGCAAATTCGTCGACTACCGTTGCTACTTCGCCGAGTTTTATGCGCTGTCCCGCATTGTTGTACAGCGTAATGTTGGTTATATCGTCGAACGATTTGCGAAATTCTTCGGCATATCTGACAACTATATCATATTCGTCTCCATCTTCGCGATATTTGCTTGCAATAAATCCGTCTATTCTGTTGCGTACAGCCTGCGATGCCATTGCGCTTGTGATTCCGTAATATGCAAGTTTTGCTCTGTCGAATTGAACATTGTATTCGGGTCGCATGTCATCCCGTGATAATTGAACATCTCTTGCGCCTTTTACTTCTTTGCTTACTCGTTCTTTCAATTCCAGAGCAACGGTATTGGTAACATCCATATCGTTGCCGAATATTTTGAGCTGCACATTGCTCGGACCGCCCATCGAACCGCCGCCATTTCCGCCGGGAACAACCGAATACTGGCGAATTTCGGGAATGTTTGCAAAATCCTTTCTTAATGAATCGGATATTTCAAAAATTGTTCGAATACGTTCGGTAGCACGCGGCAGGCGCATTCTGAAACTGATTATGTGCGAGCCTGATGACTGCATTGCAGCAAATGCGTTCGACCCCGAATTTGTTCCTGCGCTCGACGATAAAATTCTTACTTCGGGATATTTTTCGGCAACTATTCCTTCTATTTTACGCGCAATTTTTGCTGTGTAATCTACGCTTACGTTTTGCTCCAACTGCACTGTTGCCGAAATTACTCCGTTGTCGGATGTCGGAAAAAATTCGATTGGCACAACTGTCAATAAAAACAGTGAAGAAAAAAACAATGCAAGTGTTATTAATAATACCGATATTCGATGCCATACTGCCCATGTAAGAAGTCGTGCATAAACAATATCCAGAAGATTAAGGAATTTGTCGATTGGTTTGTAAATAATTCCCAAACCTCTGTAATTGTGAATTCCGCCTTCGAGTTTAAGTATGTACGCCGAAAGCATTGGAGTTATTGAAATAGCAACCATTGTTGAAACGCATACCACAATTGTTACTATCCATCCCAGTTCGCGAAACATGATTCCCATCATTCCCGATATAAGCGTAAGCGGAAGAAATACGGCAACAATTACAAGCGTTGTAACGATTACCGAAATCCAGACTTCGTTTGTTGCATAAACTGCCGCTTCTTTTGGACTGCTTCCACGTTCGATATGAGTTGTAATATTTTCCAAAACTACAATGGCATCATCTACAACCATACCTATTGCAATTGACAGCGAACTGAGCGAAATTATATTAAGCGTACTGCCTGTGGCATATAAATAAATAAATGCCGTAATAAGCGATATCGGAATGGTCAGGCAAATTATGAATGTGGCTCTCCATCTACCTAAAAAAGCCATAACTACAAGAATAACAAAAATAAAGGCGTACATTACAGTTTCGCTTAACGATGCAATATTGTCTTTGATTGATTCGGAACCGTCCATCACAATGCCGATATTAATATCTTTCGGTAATGTTTCCTGTACCTGCGGTAAAAGTTTATAAATTTCGTTTACTATATTAACGGTATTTGCTCCCGACTGTTTTTGAACCAGTACAATAATACCTTTTTTGCCGTTGATGCGCGAATCCATTGTCGCTTTTTCGAGCGTATCTTTAATTGTTGCTATTTCACCAAGCAAAATATTTCTGCCGTTCCGACTGAAAACTACAATATTTTTCAATTCATCGCTGCTTTGAAATTCGCCGTCTGCTTTAAGATTGAAAGTATTGTTTCCCACATCAATAGTTCCGCTGGGAATGTTTATGTTTTCTGTTGCTATTATGTTTCCTATCTGTTCAATCGAAAGATTGTATGCATCTATTTTGTTCGGGTCAACATTTATCTGTATTTCGCGAGCCGGAATTCCCATTAAACTTACAGCGCCTACTCCATCAATACGGTTTAAGGTATTTACAAATTTGTCATCGAGAATTTTATTAAGCGCAGCATAACTTTCGTCGGCAGTTGCCGTCAATACCATAACAGGCATCATCGAACTGCTGAATTTGAATATTGTTGGATATGTAACATCATCGGGAAGATAATCTCTTACGCGGCTTACAACGTCACGCACATCGTTTACCGCTTCGTTCAGATCGCATCCCCATTCCATTTCAAGAGTAATCATCGATACGTTATCGCGCGATGTTGATGTAAGTTTTTTCAGATTGTTAACCGTATTCAAATTATCTTCGAGTACGCGGGTAATATTGGTTTCGATATCGGCTGCATTTGCTCCCGAATAGGCTGTTACAACGCTTACATACGGAATATCCATTTCGGGAAACTGGTCGATAGCCAAATTATTGAGCGAAAATAAGCCTAATGTTATTACGCCAACAAAAATCAACATGGTTGATACCGGTTTTTTTACCGCTATTTGATAAATTTTCATTTTAATTTCTTTTTTTCATTGTTTATATATTTGCACGATTTTCATCAAATCGACAAATTCATTGAATTTACAACAGAGTCATCAATTATTTTTAACCGTTACTTCCTTGCCGTTGTCAAGTCGCGACAGGCTTGTTATTGCAACTTCGTCGCCTTCAGCGATTCCCGATAATATTTCAATCATATCGCCGATTTGGCTGCCGAGCGTAACTAATCGCCGTTCGGCAATGCCGTTTTTAATTACAAAGGCATATTTTTCGTTTGTTCCTATTTGTTTTTGAACTGCAACATCAGAAATCATAATACCTTCTTTTTTGCCGAAATTAAGAATTACTCTGCCAAACATTCCCGGACGCACGCGTTCGTCGCGATTTGGAAGTTTAATTTCTACTGCAAATGTTCGCGTTGCCGGCGTAAGCGTTGGATGTATCAGGCTTATTTCGCCTTTGAATATTTCGTCTCCGTAAACATCAAGTTTTACATCTGCTTTCAAGCCTTTTTTTACCTGAGTATAATACTGTTCCGAAACGTTTATCAAAAGTTTGACTGGCGTAATCTGTTCAATAACAAGCACAGGTTTTCCTGCGCTGTACATGTCGCCGTCATCGTAATTTCGGGCTGTTATTATTCCGCTGATTGGCGCTGTAAGCTGCGTATTTTCAAGCAGATTGTTGTATGATGTGATTTGCAAATCCAAAGCCATTTTTGCAGCATCCCAATTAGCTTTGCTTACGCCGCCTACTTTGTACAGTTCGTCGATACGTTCAAATTCCTTTTTGCTGTTTTCGATTTGCAGTTCGAGTTGAGCAAGATTCGTTGCATCCATTTGAACAAGTTTTTGCCCGCTGACAACATGGTCGCCTGTTTCGACTAATATTTTGCTTATACGCACAGGAGTGCTCGGCGCAATATTGTTTATTTTTTCGGATTCAACAGTTGCCGTAAATTCCTGTATTTTATCGATAATCTGTTTTTTTGCAATAGCCGTTTTAACAAGTATTTTTGTATCGACAGGCTGTGCGGGTTCTGTGTTTTTTTTGCTGTTTCCGCTGCAAGAAAGCATCATAACGGCAGACATTAAAATTATTATTTTTCTTTTCATATTTATGATATTTTTATTTTATAATTTTTTCTTTATATTTTCAAATAATACTTGCAATATTTTTATAAATTTTTGAAGTTTTTCATTTTTTTATTAATAATTTTACAATATAACTTACTCGCTCTTTATCCAGATATCCTAAATTCCTTACCATTTGTTTTTCCTTACCTGAAAATGTATATCTGTT
>JAIRKV010000214.1 GCA_031259935.1 Prevotellaceae bacterium
GATAATTTGATGAACCGAATGACCATCGAAGAAAAAATTGGACAGTTAAACTTGCTGCCGGTAGGTTTTGATGTAACAGGACCTCGATTGAGCGAAAACGTAGAACAAAAAATTAAAGATGGACAGGTTGGCGGAGTATTTAATATTTACACGCCCGATGCCGTACGAAAATTGCAGGATATGGCGATTAACCGGACGCGATTAAAAATTCCGCTTATCTTCGGATATGATGTAATTCACGGACATAAAACTGTTTTTCCTATTCCTCTTGGTCTGGCTGCAAGTTGGGATATGCAACTGATTGAACGTTGTGCAATGGCTGCAGCAGACGAAGCATCGGCAGATGGTTTGCATTGGACTTTTTCGCCAATGGTTGACATTGCACGCGACCCGCGTTGGGGACGAGTGAGCGAAGGCGCAGGCGAAGATGTTTTTTTAGGTTCTGAAATTGCCAAAGCGTTTGTACGTGGTTACGAACAAGGTGATTTGTCGAAACAAAATACGCTAATGTCATGTGTAAAACATTTTGCTTTGTATGGAAATTCCGAAGCAGGTCGAGATTATAATACCGTAGATATGAGTCGGCTTCGCATGTACAACGAATATTTGCCTCCATATAAAACCGCTGTCGAAGCCGGAGCGTCTTCGGTTATGACTTCGTTCAACGAAATTGATGGCATTCCTGCTTCGGCTAATAAATGGTTGCTTACCGATTTACTGCGCAACAGTTGGAATTTCGGAGGTTTTATAGTAACTGATTATACGGCTGTTGCCGAAATGGAAAACCATGGTATGGGCAATAAGACGAAAGTTACCGAACTGGCTGCAAATGCAGGTGTTGATATGGATATGGTCAGCGAATATTTCATTGATGAATTGCCCGCTTTGGTAAAAGCAGGAAAAGTAAAGGAAGAAACGGTTAATACCGCCTGTCGTCGCATTCTCGAAGCGAAATATAAACTCGGATTATTTGCCGATCCTTATCGAGGATTGAGCGAACAACGCGCCGCAACAAAAATATTGAACGAAGAAAAACTCGCATTGAGTAAAGAATCTGCTGTAAAAAGCATGGTATTGCTCAAAAACGACAATAATATTTTACCGCTCAATGCTTCTCAAAAAATTGCATTTATAGGCGACTTGGTTAAAGATCGGCGCAATTTGACAGGAAGCTGGAGCGGCGCAGGCGATTCTGAAAATACCGTAAGTTTGTGGATGGCGCTCGAAAAACAATTTGGCGAAAATAAATTTCTTTATTCCAAAGGTTGCAATATCATTGATGATATCGAACTGATTGATAAACTCAACAAATACGGGAAACAAATTACACTTGATGCTAAATCGCCGCAGCAACTTATAAATGAAGCCATACAAACGGCAAAAAAAGCAGATGTTGTTGTAGCCGTTCTGGGCGAAAGTTTTGGAATGTCGGGAGAAGCCGCATGCAGAAGCAACATCGAACTGCCCGACAATCAGAAAGCATTGCTTAAAGCATTGAAAGAAACGGGAAAACCTGTTGTGCTTGTCTTGATGAACGGACGCCCGCTTGCACTGCAATGGGAAAATGACAATATGAATGCAATACTCGAAACATGGTTTTCGGGAACCATGGCAGGCGAAGCAATTGCCGATATACTGTTCGGAAATGCAAATCCTTCGGGAAAAATAACAATGTCTTTCCCGCGCAATGTCGGACAAATTCCCGTATATTACAATCATAAAAATACAGGACGACCATTCAACCGGAATGAAAAATATACTTCTAAATATCTTGATGTCGACAACGAACCTTTGTATCATTTCGGACACGGATTAAGTTATACGCAATTTTCCTGCTCTGATATACAATTATCCGACACCGTAATCGAAGAAAACAGCAGCATAACAGCTTCTGTTACAATTACAAACACAGGAAAAGTTACAGGAGAAGAAGTCGTACAGCTTTACATTAGAGATCTGACGGGAAGCATAACTCGTCCTGTTAAGGAACTCAAAGGCTTCAAAAAAATAATGCTTCAACCCGGTGAAAGCCGGAAAGTGGAATTTATTATAAACCGTGATTTGCTCAAATTTTATAATTCCAATTTGGAATATGTTGCCGAACAGGGTGAATTTCACATATTTATAGGCGAAAGTTCAACAACGGAAAATAAATCGCAATTCGTATTGAAATAACAGGCTTAATCTGAAACAGATTCATTTTTTTTGTTTCTTTTTTACAGAGACACACAACATTTTTTAATAATTGCCGTAAAGTAAATTACGTGTTTTCAAAAACGAATACCACACATTTTAATAATCAAGAAAATAAAATAATTCAGACCGATTTTTTAATGTTCACGTCTTTATTGTAAAGCGCTTTTATGTTGAAATTAACAAAAAATAAAATTAACGAGTTGGAAAGTATTATTGAAGAATATCAGGATCAATTATTCTCTTTTGCATTTTTTAGAGTTGGTTCGTACCACATTGCACAGGATATAGTACAGGATGTGTTTCTAAAATTTTTTCAGAGTAAAAAAACATTAATATCTGTAAAAAATATAAAAACTTATCTGTTGAAATCAATATCAAATGCGTGTGTCGATTACAAAAGAAAATACGGTAAAATTAAAATTGAGAATATAGAATTTATAAACAGTGATATTGCAGATAATGACAAAAGCGATGAAGAAAAAATGTGTATTGCCGAATTTATAAGAATAGAAGATTTGTTGAGCGAACTGCCTGCCGAACAGGCCGAAGTTATTAAACTCAAATTTGTTGATGGACTTAACTTTGTCGAATCAGCCAGAATTTTGAACATTTCCGTAAATACGGCAAAATCACGATACCGGTATGCTATTGAAAAACTGAAACAAAACGATAAAATAAAAGGAGAATATTATGAATGAAATTATTCCAAAAATAAAACCTTCCGCTCCATTATCACTTAAAAAAAATATTATTAATAAAATTAAAATGGAGAGACAAAAAATGAAAAAATTAACATTAAAAAAACTGTCGACAATTGCAGCAATATTTGCAATATTAATGATGCTGCCATTTGTGTTTACTGCAAACAACGAAGCAAAAGCAGCAATAAATTTGCTTGGCGAATCTATCAACAAATCAGACGATTTGAAAACTATGGTTGTTAAATTCCTAATGTTGACAACGCCTGACGAAAATTTTGATGCCATCAGAAAAGATGGAACCATGGTAGAACATACGTTCACAATATTATTCGACAATCCGAATAAATGGAGACTGGAAAAATCGGGACGAACATCTTTGTTTGATGGCGTTAATTCTTATTCATGGTTAAAAACGCTTGAAATGAAAGTAATGGCTGATGGCATTGCAGGATTTTTCGGAGACTGGAAAAAGTTTTTAGATCCTCACAATATTTTGAGATATGAACAACAATCAGCCCAAAATGACGGCTCTGAAATAACACTGAAAGAAACCGACGAACAAATAATTCTTACTGTAAAATCCAAGGCAAAAGGCGATTTTATCAACGATTATATGAAAAATTCATCTATTGAAACATCCGATAACATGCGAGTTTACACTTTCGACAAAGAAACGAAACTGATAAAGGCTATGCAGATACAAATTTTTTACAATAAAAAGTATCACACTGTTCTCGAAACCACGTCCATTTCATATAACACTTCGATAGATATCGACAAGTTTTTGGAACGCCCGGCAAATGCAGAATGGACAAATTTGAGCAAACCGTTGACCAATCCGTCATTGACAGGCATAACATCAAAAGAAGCAGCAAAATTGATATTTACGGCGCTGGCAAATAAAAATATCGAGCCTGTTAAAGAAGCATTTAACAGTTGGGACAAAAAACTGCTCGAACAATTTTACGGACTGGAATTGATAAAACTCGGCGATTCCTTCAAGTCGGGCTTGTATGCAGGCGAATTTGTTCCGTATAAAATAAAATTTGCAAACGGAAAAACAGACGAAGGCAATATCGCACTGCGAAACGACAATCAAAACAAAATCTGGATTGTAGATGGAGGATTATAAGTCAGTTTAATTACAAAAGCGAAGTACGTACAAACAATATCAGCAAATCTTTTAACGGTTTGCTGATATTGTTTTAGAAGTTTTCTGTTCGGTAAAATATATTTTGCTTTAATTAGTCGCTCTTTATATTTAACCGCTATAAAATTATAATTTGCATAAATTGATTATCAATAAAATATCTTTATAATTCAGGCTGTTTTGGTACGGTTTTGGTATAAGAAACGACTACGCATTGTTTTCTCTTGTAAATTTCAAAAATCATTATCAGGAAACGACCGAAACATTTGAATTTAATTTATTCGAGCGGCGTAACTGAATATCAAATTCCAAACTTAATACAAACAACAAAAAATCAGAAAATGATTATTGTTTATATATTTTTTTTGCTGTTCAACTTAAATTTCGTACCTTTGGCAATTATTTTAATTGTTAAAAAATAAATTCTTAAAAATATGAAACAACACAATTTTGGCGC
>JAIRKV010000072.1 GCA_031259935.1 Prevotellaceae bacterium
TTTGTTATTTCCAAACGTACTTTTGCACGTGATATTATCGAAATCGGCGAAATTTACGGCATTTATATTAAATACGATTTTTCAGCCCGAAACTATTTCATTGAAGAAGAATTTGATGCCGAAATTGATAATCGCCGACTCGAAGCCTTTGATATTTTTAATGCGTTTAAAGTCAAAGAGCGACAGGCTGAACATATTTTTCTTGATAATCGTCAGGCAAGTGGTACGGAGTATATTTACGACTTGTTACATGGCATTAATAATTGTTTACAGATTATTTTTGACTATCAGACCTATTATTACGACGAAGCGGTGGAACGTTTGGTTAATCCGTTGGCAATTAAAGAATTTAAATATCGCTGGTATCTGTTCGCGGAAAACGGCGGGCTAATAAAATGTTATGGATTAGACCGTATTAAAAATTTGCAAATTTTAAAATCGCATTTTGAAACTCCCGATAATTTTAACCTTGTTGAACAATTCAAATATTGTTTTGGTATTATTAGTCCCAATGATGAGCAGCCGAGCGAAGTGATTTTGTCTTTCGATCCGTTTCAGGGAAACTATATCAAATCTCTGCCATTGCATTCCACGCAACAGGTTCTCGTTGATAACGATGATGAACTGCGCGTTTCGCTTACCGTTTATCTTACGCACGATTTTTTGATGGAATTACTGTCTTTTGGCGATACGGTAAAAGTCGTCCGCCCACAAAGTTTGATTGACGATTTAAAAGCAGTTTACAAAAACGCTTTGAAAAAATATTGATCCTTAAATCCGCAAGCAATTTGTCTTTATTTTTATAAATCAAGGTTTTACAATTATATTTTTTCGCCCAAACAGATATAAAATATTTGTTATATCCCGTTACAGATCCATTTATTGCAAAAATCCTTGCAGATTTAAGGTTGATTATTTTTTTTTGCAACTATGCCATATTTTGGCATACTATCTCTCTATCTTTGTATCCTCATTTGAATGTAATAAGAATTTAAGAAAAAAAACAGGAGCGTCGAAAACTGTTGGAAGAGTAGGTATAATTTTTAATAATTGAATATTTATGAGAAAAATTTTGAACTTCAAGGTAACCGCCAAGCGTCACATTGGTGGTAAAAGAGAAACGGAACGATACGAAAATGGTATACTGACAAAGATTGTTTCAGGAAAAGTGAGAAAAATAGAGAATACTAAATTGCACAGAACGTCTGACGGAACTTTCGTTCGAACGATTGATGACAGAGTACAGGACAAGGAATTTGAAGTTTCCAAATCATTTTATGATGTTTCGTGGTTGGATATTTCGCCGAAAGAAAGAAAACAAAAAGAGCAAATTACATTGAAACAGGTTGCTACGGTTATTATAAAATTTTCGAATAATAAAATAATAGAAAAAGGAGAATCTGTCATAATTTCTTCCAAAAGTTTTCCCTCTGCTGTTGAAATTGGCGAGGCTTTTAGAGATCAACTTGGTAAAACGCTGAAAGGCAGTCTGTCAATAGATTTCTTTACAATCGAAAAAATTTAATCGTTTATTCATGAAAGCTTTACTCAAAGTAAAGCTTTCATGAATAATTGTAAAACATTTCTACAAGAAAGTCAATTACAATACATCTTACTGTAAATAATTTATTTTATATTATTAAACTTTTTTATTTGTATGGAAACAAAATCAGTTGAAACAAATCGGAAAAAAGAATTGACGCTTTTGGAACATATCGAACAAATTGTAGAACTGTCGGAAGATTTGAATTTAAGCGACAAGTTTTACAAAAAAGCAGGCAAACATATTGATGCTGTATGTAAAACGCTTAATATGAACAGTATTCAGGCGATACTGTTTTCTCATTTGGTTGACCGCTGTAATGATCGTTCCATTTATATGAGTGAAATTGCCGAAAAACTTAAAATTAGAATAGTTCGGCTGATACAGTATCAGGCCGATATCGACGAACTTGAAAAGCGGCGGTTGATACGATGCTGTCGCTCCAACAGTTCCAAATCGTATCGTCTGCCTGCGGAAGTACTTGAAGCTCTCCGGAAAGGACAGGATGTAAAGCCTGTCGACAAAAAAAATCTGTCTGTCGAAATATTTTTCGACATGCTTAACCAACTCTTCGAGCAAGTTAACGATGACGAGATATTGCACGAGTTTTTTACCGAAGAAATTGACAATTTAATCAACGACAACGAACAGTTGATTTTTGTAAAGAAACTCAAAAATCAACTGTCCTTGAATGAAGAGGATCGGATACTGCTGTTGCGTTTTTGTAATCTTTATGTAGAAGAAGCCGACGACAACATTGAATATCACCAATTGGATGATTGTTTTGAAACGCATGTTTTTCGTTGTATCAAACGGGAACTGTCCGATAAAAGTAATGCGTTGATAAAGGATGGCTGGGTGGAATGTGTAAACGACAGCGGTTTTGAAAATCGCGATAAATTTAAACTTACCGACCGGGCAAAAAATGAATTGCTGGTCGAACTGAATCTGCAAATAAAAAAACCGGGCAGAAAAGATATTTTGCAGCACGATTCGCTTGTCGCCAAGCAAATGTTTTATAACGAAAAGGAACGCCTTCAAGTGGCGCAATTGACTGACCTGTTACGGGAAGAAAATTTTGTCAGCGTACAAAAACGTCTGAACGAAAAAAGTATGTGTACCGGTTTTGCCTGCCTTTTCCACGGAGCGCCCGGCACCGGGAAAACGGAAACGGTGTATCAGATTGCCCGCCAAACTGGTCGAAATATATTCCTGGTCGATATATCCGAAACCAAAAGTATGTGGTTCGGCGAAAGCGAAAAAAAGATAAAAGCGATTTTTGAGAAATACAAATCGTTTGTCAAGTCCGAAGAAATTATACCCATTCTGCTTTTCAACGAAGCCGATGCGGTTATCAGTAAACGAAAAGAGGGAAACAGCAGCGCCGTGGCGCAAACCGAAAACGCTATCCAGAATATTATTTTGCAGGAAATGGAAAATCTCGAAGGCATAATGATTGCCACAACCAATCTCACGCAAAATTTCGACAAGGCGTTTGAACGGCGTTCCCTCTACAAAATCGAGTTCGAAAAACCCTGTAACGAAGCCAAACGGCATATCTGGCAGTCGATAATTCCCGCATTGCGCGACAGCGATGCAAGCGAACTTTCGCGTCGCTTCGATTTCA
>JAIRKV010000231.1 GCA_031259935.1 Prevotellaceae bacterium
TCAGATATTGGTAAAAAAGTAGCAGAATATGTAGAACAAAATCTTGGAGCAACTGAAAAAATATTAAAATCAATTGGTTATTAATAACAAAACGGTATCAAAACAACCTGAAATATAAATCTATTTTATTGATAATCAATTTATACAAATTATATTTTGATAACAGGTTGGTATAAATAAGGTTTTATTGCTTCGGCGCTGCGCTGTTTTCATTCGTAAGGAGCAATTATTTAAAAAAAATTACAATCATCGTTGTTCTTTCACAGGTATTGAAACAATTTATAATTTTCTGTCAATCTTTATTAAAGTACAGCTACTTTGAATAATTTCTTTCGCCGAAAATAAGCGAACCGATTCGAACTATTGTACTGCTTTCGCTTATTGCAATTTTATAATCGTTACTCATTCCCATCGACAGTTCACAAAAATCCGCATCGCCGGCAAATGCCGTTTTTCCAACCGTCTCAAAGATTTTGCGCAGTGTTTGAAATTCGCTGCGTATTTGAGCGGTATTATCCGTAAAAGTTGCAATTCCCATAAGTCCGACAATTTTAACGAAAGCGTAATTCAAAAATTCCCCTGTCGATAAATATTCCTGCAATTCGTCGACCGTAAAGCCGAATTTGCTTTCTTCTTTTGCAATATGAAGTTGTAGAAGACAGTTTATAATTCGGTTTTGCCTTGTTGCTTCTTTATTGATTTCGGCAAGTAATCGCGGAGAATCAACAGAATGTATAAGATTTACAAAAGGCGCTATATGTTTTATTTTATTTGTTTGCAAATGCCCGATGAAATGCCATTCTATATCTTTGGGCAATTCGTTATATTTTCTGACAAGTTCCTGAGGTTTGCTTTCGCCAAAAATACGCAAACCGTTACTGTATGCATGTCGTATGATTTCGCACGGCTGTGTTTTCGAAACGGCAACAAGTTTTACGTTTTTGGGAATTGATTTTATAAACTCGTTCATTAGATTTTTGAAATCCGTATTTTAATTTTCAATTAAACTTTCAACTGAAAATCGTTTCCTTTTTGAATTATTATCTTTTTTTTCTGTTCTTTTGCTGTAATTGCTGCTGACGCTGCATTTCTTCGAGTTTCATTTGAAATTTCGATTTTTTCACAGGCTGTTTCGCATGAGCCTGCATTTTTTTAAGCAAATCTTCATCTTTCACTATATATTTGCGAATAAACCACATTTGTCCTATAGTTATTATATTCGACAACAGATAATAATAACTTAAACCGCTTGAAAAATTATTACAGAAACACAGCATCATTATCGGCATAAAATACAGCGACATGAATTTCATTCCCGGCATTGAATTTTGGCTTTGCGACTGACTCGACATTGTGATTTTTGTATAGAAAAACATGGAAATTGCCATAAGCAAAGCGAAGAGACTCACATGATTGCCATAAAATGGAATATTGAACGGCAAATCCAAAACCGAATCGTAAGCCGAAAGGTCGTCAGCCCATAAAAATGCTTTCTGACGCAACTCAAACGAACTTGGGAAAAAGCGAAACATTGCAATCAGCACAGGAAACTGCAACAGCATCGGCAAACAGCCGCCAAACATGCTTGCGCCGTTTTTTTTGTAAAGCATCATGGTTTCCTGCTGTTTTTTCACCGCATCTTCTTTTTTGGGATATTTTGCTGCAATTTTGTCAATATCAGGCTTGAGCAAACGAATTTTTGCCATCGAAACATAGGACTTGCGCGTAAACGGAAATATTACAAGTTTTATCAAAATTGTAAGTATCAATATTATTATTCCGTAATTTGAAATAAATTTTTCGAAGAAATTAAAAACGGGAATAATTATATATTTGTTGATTAAACCGTCGATTCCAATCCAGCTTATAGGCACAAGTTTTTCAAAATCCATATCGTACGATTTTAAGGTATTGTAGTGATTTGTTCCCAAATAAAAACTCAATGCATAATTTTGATTTGCTTCTGCCGAACTGTATGGAACTGTTGTTGATATTTCAAAGCGTTTTATCAAACTGTCGATATTTTTTTCATTATATGTTACAGACCTCATTTTTGCTCCGTCGAAGTTGTATTTATTGATAAGAATAGCCGAGAAAAATTGCTGTTTACAGGCAATCCAGTTGATTTTTACAGGCAGGTCTTCCGAATTTTCCTTATTTCGTCCCGAAAGTTTTTCTATGGATGTTTCGCCGGGAAATTTATATGCAAGTTCGGTGTAATTGTTTTCGTTGCTGAAACCTTTTTCCTGTTGAGGCGAATTCATTGTCCACAATAATTCCAAATAAGTTTGGCGCGGTTCGATGTAGTCTTTTAAGTTTACAAAATGAATGTCCAAATCGACAAGATATGACTCTGGTCGCATTTTATAAACATATTCAATATATCCGTTGCCCAGCGCAAGACGCAGCGGAAGTTGAACAAGCGTATCGCCTGTGCTCATTATGACTTGAGTTTCGCCTGCGGGTTCAAAAGCCAGTTTTGATGTTAATATATTTGTTTGATTTGCATCAAATTCAAACGAAAAATCGTTGTTTTTTCCATTGAACAGCATCAGCGGTTTTTTACTGTATGTATCGAAACCTTTCAGTTCAGCCGAATATATGCGTCCGCCGATACTGGTTAATGTAAGTTTAAGCAAGTCATTTTCAATTGTATAAAATTCTTCCTGCTTTTGTATTGCGGTTTGAAAGGCAGAATCCGGTGCAGTGGTTGCCTGCAAAGTGTCGCCTGCAAAATTATTCAAACTGTCGATAAGTAACTGTTCCTGTCGCTGGGCAGTTTCTTTAACGCGGGCAATGGAATCCTGCGTCCGTTTTTCCTTATCATATTTTGCAGCCTGTTTCGAATTAAAAATCCCGAAACCAATCATTATTGCTACAATAAGAACCAATCCTGTAACTGTATTTTTATCCATAGTGAAAATTAGAAGTATTTATCTGTTATATAATTATATTGTACGTATTTTTTATCACACATCGTTAATGCGGCTGCAAAGATAGTATTTTAAAATAAAAATTTGAGTAAAGATTAAAATTAATGAATAAAATAAATTCAAATAATAATTTAATTTTGCAGTTGATTATTTTGTATCGGTAAAGTAAATGAACGATAAATATAAAACAATAGAAGCACAAACGACAGGCATTTACAAAGAAAAAGGCAGCAAATTTTTATCGTTTGCCTGTCCTGTTTACAGCGAAAACGAAATAAAACTTATTATTGCACAAATAAAAAAAGAATATTTCGATGCGCGACATCACTGTTATGCCTATCGTTTGGGAATTAACGGCGAAATTTTTCGTGCAAACGACGACGGCGAACCTTCGGGAACGGCAGGACGTCAGATATACGGACAAATGCTGTCGTTTGATGTAACAAACATACTTATTGTTGTAGTCAGATATTTCGGAGGAATAAAACTTGGAACTTCGGGGCTTATAAATGCTTACAAAACAGCCGCCGCCGATGCTCTTAAAAACTCAAAAATAACAGAACTGACCGAACAGCAAATCATATCGTTACGTTTTTCTTACACTGCGATGAACGATGTAATGAAACTTGTAAAAGATGAAAAAGCAGAAATTTTGGAACATATTACGGAACTTGACTGCTGCATGAAAATCAAAGTCGATAAAAGTAAAGCAGCAATGATACTCGAAAAACTGTCGAAAATTGAATCCGTTACCGTTCCAAATTGAGAATGATTAATAATCGAATATCGCTTTATTGATTATTTATTCATAAATTGTTCAAAAAAAAATATATTTAATATTTTACTGTTGATTTTAATTACTACTTTTGTGAAATTATAAAAATTAATTTTTAGCATAATCATCATAATGAAAAGTCTTGTATCTATCACTGATTTTAGTAAAAATGAAATACTTAAAGT